>JBLIZX010000101.1:0-25524 GCA_048860285.1 Macromonas sp.
GAACACCCAGGCCCGTGACTTTGCCTACGACGATTTTTACGAGGCCTTGATTGCCACCCACCAGGGGCTGAGCACCGAACAGAGCCACGCCCTGAACGCGCGTCTGGTGCTGCTGCTGGCCAACCACATTGGGGACTTGACTGTGTTGCAGGAGGCATTGAACGTGGCCCGTGGCACCGCTGTGACGGCGGAGACCGTGCGTGCGTCGGAGCGTGCCGCCATCACGCCGGTGGCACCGAGCCACACCGACGCCTGAAGCCGGGCGCTGCTGTCAGAATCGAGGGCTATGAAAACTCTCTCTGACGTTTCTTTGTCCATGCTGGACTTGGTCGCGGTGCGTGCAGGCGGCACCGTGGCCGATGCCTTGGCGCTGGCGCTGCGTACCGCTCAACACGCCGAGGCATTGGGTTTTACACGCTACTGGTTGGCAGAACACCACAACATCAACGGGTTGGCCTGTTCGGCCACGGCGGTGCTGGTCGGGCACATTGCCGGTGGCACGCAGCGCATCCGCGTCGGGTCGGGCGGCATCATGCTGCCCAACCACGCGCCGCTGGTGGTGGCTGAGGCGTTTGGTACCTTGGCCGAGTTGTACCCCAATCGTATTGATTTGGGATTGGGCCGTGCGCCCGGCACCGACCCCACCACCATGCGCGCGTTGCGCCGTCAGCGTGTGGAGATCGAAGACGACTTCCCGCACGACGTGGCGGAATTGGAGCAGCTGTTGGGCCCCGTGCAACCGGGGCAGCGTGTGGTCGCCCGGCCCGGTGCCAACACCCGGGTGCCGTTGTACCTGTTGGGTTCCAGCCTGTATTCTGCGCGGCTGGCGGGGCAAAAGGGGCTGCCGTACGCCTTTGCCTCCCATTTTGCGCCGCGTTTGCTGTTGCAAGCGTTGGAGGTGTACCGCGACGCTTTCCGCCCCAGCGCGGTGTTGGAGGCCCCTTACGCCATTGTGGGCGTGCCGGTGATGGCCGCCCCCACCGATGAAGAGGCCGAGTACCTGGCCAGCAGTGCCCAGCAGCGCGTGCTGGGTATTTTGACCGGTAATCGCATGGAGTTGGCTCCACCCGTGCCAGATTTCATGCGTCAGTTGCCACCCCATGCGCGCGAGGCGGTGGAAGATTTTCTGGCCGTGGCTGTTGTTGGTGGCCCGCAGCAGGTCGCCACCGGTTTGCAGGATTTGCACGCTGCTACCGAGGCCGATGAGTTCATGGTCGTGTGCGATATTTTCGATCCGGCGGCGCGTTTGCGTTCGCTGGACATCACTGCGCAGGCATTGGGTTCCGTGGCCACGGCCACTGCTTAAAAGACAAGGGGATCGCGATGCGATGGTCTGTGGTGTGGCGTGCGTGCGTATGCGCAGCGGTGTTGGGTTTGCAAGGCTGTGCCGTGGTGGCGGTGGCCGATGCGGCGGTGACGGTGGTGGCCACTGGTGTGTCCGTGACGGCCAAGGCAGTGGGTGCGGTGGCGGATGCGGTCATTCCCGATGGGGACGACGATTGACGGGTTGGTGAGAAATTGCCACATACCTTGCGCAGGATGTCACATCTGTAAGGCTTTCACCGCATCTGTAAGCGGATGATTTTTTGATAACCGTGATGCCTGTTTTTGCCTACGATAGCGTCTGTCAAGGATGTTCTTGATGTTCTCCAAAAGGCACCCGTTATGAAAAAGCTTTCGCTGTTTGCTCTGTTGTCTGCCGCTGTGATGACCATGAATGCACACGCTCAGACCCCTGCCGCACCGGCGGCCCCCGCAGCTCAAACCGCTACTGCTGCCGCGCCCGCAGCGGTCAAAGCCGAGGGCAAGGCGGCTGATGCCGCCGCTCCGAATGCCAAGAAGCTGCCATCGGCACCGGCTGAGAAGGCACAACAAGCCGCCCACAAAACCGAGCAAGTGAAAAAGCCCCAACCCGCTGCTGCCAAGAAGGACAAAGGCGAAGAGCCTGCCAAGGGCAAAGAGAACAACGCCGCGACCCCTGCCACGCCCGCTGTGCCCGCCAACAAGTGAGCTGCAACGGGTGAGTTTGTGGTCGCCACCGGCTTGGTTGGTGGTTGCACAACAAAAAAGCACTTGGCGGTTAAACCAAGTGCTTTTGATGTTTTGGTGGCTCTTCCCTGATTCGAACAGGGGACCTGCGGATTATGATTCCGTCGCTCTAACCGGCTGAGCTAAAGAGCCTGAAGCCCAAATTGTATATCAAAACTTCACAGGTGTTGGAAGTTGGGCGCACGTTTTTCGACGAAGGCGGCCATGCCCTCTTTTTGATCGGCGGTGGCAAACAGGGCGTGGAACAGGCGGCGCTCAAACATTACGCCATCGCTCAAACCGCCCTCAAAAGCGCGGTTCACGGTCTCTTTGGCCGCCATTACGCTGGGCAGTGAGTAGTTGCAGATGGTCAGTGCCGCCCCCAAGGCTTCGTCCATCAGTTTGTCCAGCGGTACCACGCGGCTAACCAGGCCGGCGCGTTCGGCCTCTTCGGCGTTCATCATGCGGCCTGTGAGCACCATGTCCATCGCCTTGGCTTTGCCCACGGCGCGCGGCAGGCGCTGGGTGCCGCCAGCACCGGGGATGATGCCGAGCTTAATTTCGGGTTGGCCAAACTTTGCGTTGTCGGCGGCGATGATGAAGTCGCACAGCATGGCCAGTTCACAGCCACCGCCCAGCGCAAAGCCGCTCACGGCGGCGATGATGGGTTTGCGGATGCCACGGATGGCATCCCAGTTGCGAGTGATGTATTCGGTTTTGTACACATCGGCAAAGGTGTAGCTGGCCATGGCACCGATGTCGGCTCCGGCGGCAAAGGCTTTTTCGTTGCCGGTCACGATGGTGCAGCCGATGTTGTCGTCGGCATCAAACGCTTGCAGGGTCGCCACCAGTTCGTCGATGAGCTGGTCGTTGAGCGCGTTGAGTTGCTTGGGACGGTGGATGGTGACGATGCCGACGCGGCCTTCGGTGCGGACTTGGATGAATTCTGGGGTGTTGCTCAAGGTGTCTCTCCTGTTGTGGGTGGGATAGGTGGTGATGTGTACCACAGCGTGGTGACGCACATCAGGGCGCGGGCAGCCAGCCGTCAGCACTGGCAGCGGGGGCACTGGTGTCGCGTTCGAGCTTGATTTGTACGGCGGCGGCGGGCCAGGCCAGTGGGCAGCGCAGCAGACGGCCATCGCGCGCCACGATGGCGGTGCAAGTGGTGTGGCCTTGGGCGTAGAAGGCCGCATCGTCGAGCTTTTTGACGCGCCATGCGTTGGCGGGATGCGTGCCGCCGTCGTCTGTGGTGGGCAGTTCCACGGCCAGCCATTCGTCGCCAGCGGCCAGACCTGCGGTTTCGGCGGCACTGCCACGCAGCACGTTTTTGATGTGCAGGCCGTTGGCTTCGGTCACGCGCAGCCCCAGGCGTTGCGCGGTGGAAGCCGGTTCTTCGTTCCAGCGCACGCCGTGGGTGGGCAGCAGGTCGGCCAGTGGCAGGTCGGCGGTGCCGTGCACCCAGTCGGCCACTTCCAGCGCAAAGCTGCGTTGGCCCAGTTCTTTCAGGGTGGCCAGCAGGTGGGCTTCGGTCATGGGGCCAGCGTTGCAGCGTTGGTAGAGCTGGCGCATGACGGTATCCAGCGTGGTGTGGCCTTCGGCGCGCAGTGTCAGATCCAGGCACAGGGCGATCAGCGCGCCTTTGGTGTAGTAGCTGACGGTGGCGTTGGGGGTGTTTTCCTGCACACGGTAGTACTTGGTCCAGGCATCAAAGCTGGCTTGGGCCACGCTTTGCACGTGTCGGCCCGGGGTTTGCAGCACCTGGTTGATGGTTTTGGCCAGCAGGGGCAGGTAGGTGGCGGTGTCGATCAGGCCTGTGCGCAGCAGAAACAGGTCGTCGTAGTAGCTGGCGAAGCCTTCAAAAAACCACAGCAGTTCGGTGTGGTTTTCGCGTTCGTAGTCGTAGCGCGCCAGTTCGGCCGGGCGCAGGCGCTTGACGTTCCAGGTGTGGAAGTATTCGTGGCTGATGAGGCCGAGCAGGGTGGTGTAACCGTCGCTGGGCTTGGGTGGCGTGCCGGTGCCCGCATCGGTGGGGCGGGGCAGGTCGCTGCGCTGGCAGATGAGGGCGGTGGAGTTGCGGTGTTCCAGCCCGCCATAGCCGTCCTGTGTGGCGTGCAGCAGGAACACGTAGTGGCCAAAGGGTGGGGTTTCGTCGGGGCTGTGCCAGAAGTCGATTTGTGCGGCACAGATTTTCTGCGTGTCGGCCAGCAGGCGTGCGCCATCAAAACAGGGAGGCGCGCCGCTGACGACGAAGCGGTGCGGGATACCGCGCACTTCGAATTGGCCACTCCAGAAGGCACCGAGCTCGAACGGGCTGTCAGCGAGTTCGTCGTAATTGGTGGCCAGGTAGCTGCCAAAGCCGTGGGCATCGGTGTGCAGGGCGGGCAGGCCGGTGGCCACTTGCCAGCCGTGGGTGTGCGGATGGCCCGCCACGCTGAGTCGGTGCGGCAGGTGGTCGTGGCCGTGGACGCGCAGGCACAGGCTGGTGGGGTTGAAAAAGCCGCGTTGTGGGTCGAGGTAAGCGGTACGTACCGAAGCGTCGAAGGCGTAGACCTCGTAACGCAGGGTCAGGGTGGTGATGGGCGGGGTGGCCGCGGCAGGGTCGTCGTCGCTGTGGTGGGGTTGGGGCACGCGCGGGCGCGCTTCCCATGTGGTTTTGTCAAGCTGTTGCAGTGCCAGTGGTTGGCCGCAGCATTCCGCACGCAGGTGTTGCAGGTGCTGGGCAAATTCGCGCACCAGGTAGCTGCCGGGTATCCACACCGGCAGGCTGAAGCGTTGTTGGCGCGCGGGCTGGTCGATTTCGAGTGTGACACCGAACAGGTGTGCGTTCGGGTTGAGCAGTTCTACCCGGTAGCGGATGGGCGCATAGCTTGAGGTCATGGCAGGCGAAGCGGTATGGCGCATGGTCACAGGGCTCCGGCGGCGATCCAGCAGCTCAGTGCTGCGCCGCAGGAGAGGCGAAAACGCAGCGTCAGCCAAGTTTGCAGGCCCAGTGCTGGGTAGAGTTTGCGGTCGAACACGTAGCAGCCCACCAGCACCAGCCCCAGCCAGGCCAGGCCGGCATGGGGGGGCATGAGCACGCCGGGCCAGGCCAGCAGGCTGGGCGTGATGCCCCACCAGATGGGCGAGACTTCGGACACGCCGTTGCGGCCCCAGACAGCGCCCCAGTGAATGCCCCCCAAGAAGGAGGCAATGAGGGCGGCGTAGGCGGCCATGGCGTGCGCGGCCCATTCGCGCAGTTCAATGTCCACCAGCCACACCAGCAGGGCCAGCAGGGCAAACGGGATCAGCCCGGCGTGGCCCAGGCGTTCGATGAGCAGGTGGTGGTCGCGGTTCACAGCAGTGTGGGGTAGTGTTAGGTCAACAAGGGGACGGTGGTGGCGGTATGGTGCCCATCAGTGCGCGGCGTTGAGCAGGGCTTCGAGTTTGTCCGCGCCCAGCGCACCAGGCACACGGGTGCCATCGACCAAGAAGCTGGTGGGGGTGCCGGTGATGCGGTACTTGCGCCCAAAGGCGACGTTGCGTTGCAGGGCGCTGGTGTCGCAGCTGGCGCTGGGCGGCGCGATGTTGCGCAGCATCCAGTCCTCAAACGCTTTGCCGGGGTTTTTGGCGCACCAGATGTTTTGCGACTTGGTGGTCGAATCTTGCCCCAGTATGGGGTAGAGGAACACGTGCAGCGTGACGTTGCTGATTTTGGTCAGGTCTTTTTCGAACCGTTTGCAAAAGCCACAGTTGGGGTCTTCAAAGATGGCGATTTTGCGCTGGCCGTTGCCGCGCACGATGGTGAACGCGTCTTTGAGGGGCAGTTGCTGGAAGTCCACCGCGCTGAGCTTGTTTTGCCGCTCTTCGGTCAGGTTGCTGCGGGTCTGGGTGTTGATGAGTTCGCCTTGCAGCACAAAATCGCCTTGCGCGTCGGTGTAGAGCAGTTCGCTGTGGTTGACGCGCACTTCGTACAGGCCGGGCATGGCGCTTTTGCGCACTTCTTCGATTTTGGGCAGGTTGGGCAGGCGTTCGCTCAAGTTTTTGCGGATGGTGGCTTCTTGCGCGTGGGCCGTGCCAGCCAGCACGCCACACAGGGCAGCAGCGAGCGGAGCGAGGAGGGCGGCACGCAGCAGCCGTGGGCGGGACGAGGGTGTCATGCGGTGGTGGTGTGGCCGGCGGCCTGTTGGGTGATCCAATGTTTGAGCGGCGTTAGACGGTCAAAGCCGCGCAGGCCCCAACGGCGCAGGGCTTGGATGCGGGTGTCGGTATGTTGGAACAGGCCAAACAGGCCATCGGTGGCCCAGCGCATGGTGTCCAAGTCGGCTTGGCGGGCACGTTCGTAGCGGCGCAGCAGTTTGAAGTCCCCCAGATCGCGCCAGTATTCGCGTTGGCGCAGCACTTGGGCCAGGGTGGCCACATCGGCCAGTCCGACGTTGAGGCCTTGGCCCGCCAGTGGGTGCATGGCGTGCGCTGCGTCACCGGCTAGGGCCACGCCGGGTTGCACCCAGTGCTGGGCGCGTGAGAGTTCGAGCTGCCAGCCAGCGACTTGGCCTTGCAATTCCATTTCGCCCAGAGCGTGCCCACAGGCGTGTGCCACTTCGGCCACCAGGGCGGGGGCGGGCAGTTGCAGCAGGTCGTGGGCGCGTTGCGGTGCCACCGACCAGACCAGTGCCACGCTGTGCCCGTTAGGGCCGCCCAGCGGCAGCAGGGCCAGCACCGCGCCGTCGATGAACCATTGCCGTGCCACCGTGCCGTGGGGGCGTTCGCAGTGCAGGCGCGCCGCAATGGCGGTGTGGGGGTAGGGGCGCACGTCGAAGGTAAAGCCCAGCGCATCGCGGCTGGTGCTGCGTTTGCCTTCGCACACCACCGTCAGGGCGGCGGGCGGGCGTTCGTGCAAGACGGTGATGCCGGGTTGGTAGTGCAGGGCTTGGGCCAGGCGCTGTTCCAGCGCGGGCACGTCCACGATCCACGACAGCGCCTGCGCACCGCTGGTGTGGGCATCAAAGCGCACGCTGGCATCGCCCTCGGCCACCCACATGTGTTGCACCGGGGTGATGCTGGTGGGGTCGTCGGGCCAGGCGCGCACCGATTGCAGCAGCGCACGCGAGGCCGCGTTCAGGGCGTAGGCGCGGATGTCGGGCACCGCAGCCGTACCTGCCGAGGTGGGTGCCGGGGCCACCAGGGCCACGCGCAACCGCTCTTGTGCCAGCAGCAGGGCCAGGGTGTGGCCCACCACCCCCGAACCCAGAATCGCCACATCGAACTTTTTGTGCATAGTGGGCGGGATTTTAGAAGCAAGCCACTGACACTGGACTGAGCGGCAAATTTCACCGTCTTGACACGCTGCCTGCTTAAGCTGGGGCCAACGTGGGCCTGTAGGCCCACCGCCATTCGATATTCAGGAAGCGTTTCATGTACCCCACTTTCAGCCCCGCCAACTTTGCCCAGCGCCACGCCCAAGATGTGGCCACCACCCAGAGCCAGTTGGAGCGTGTGTTGTCGTGCAGCCAGCGCCACGCGCACCATATTGTTGAGCAACACAGCCAGCGCCTGTTGGACTGGATGAACGAGGCGGTGGTGGTGCAGCAGCAACTGGCCAGCGGCGCGTTGCAGGGGCAGGTGGCACATACCGCCATTGAATACGCGGTCGATGCCGCCCAGCGTGGCGTGTTGACGCTGGATGTGTTGCGCGAGCGCGCCAACAGCGATCAGGCGCACGAAGCTGCCGGTACGCCACCGGTGTTGATGTACGACTACGAAGTTTTGATGAACGGCGAAGATTTGCCGCGTCCAGTCAACTACTTGTTGCTCAAGATTTTGCCCCCGGCGGGCACCGAGGTGCTGGACACCAACCGCCCTTACATGATCATCGACCCACGCGCGGGCCACGGTGCGGGCATTGGCGGCTTCAAGCCCGACAGCCAGGTGGGCGTGGCGCTGCGCGGTGGCCATCCGGTGTATTTTGTGGTGTTCCGCCAGCACCCGGTGGCGGGCCAAACCTTGGCCGATGTGATGCGCGCCGAGGCCGAGTTTCTGCGCGAAATTCGCCGCCTGCACCCCGACGCACCCAATCCAATTGTGGTGGGCAACTGCCAAGGCGGTTGGGCCACGCTGGCGCTGGCAGCGGCCAACCCCGACATTACCGGCCCACTGGTCATCAACGGTGCGCCGGTGGCCACCTGGTCGGGCAAAGTGGGCGAGAGCCCGATGCGCTACAACGGCGGCCTGTTGGGCGGTGTGGTGCCGGCGCTGCTGATGTCGGATCTGGGCCACGGCGAGTTTGATGGTGCGCACCTGGTGTCCAATTTTGAGCAACTCAACCCCAGCCGCAACCAGATTGGCAAATATTTCGACCTGTACAGCAACGTGGACAAGAACCGCGAGAGCTTTTTGGAGTTCGAGAAATGGTGGGGCGGTTTCCACTTCAACAACGAGGCCGAGATCCGTTGGATTGTGGAGGAGTTGTTCGTGGGCAACCGCTTGGCGCGTGGACAGGCGCAGCTGGAGCCGGGCCGTGTGCTGGACTTGAAGGCCATTCGCTCGCCCATCATCGTATTTGCCAGCCACGGTGACAACATCACACCACCCCAGCAGGCATTGAACTGGATTGTGGACACCTACGCCGACGAGAACGAAATCCGTATCCGGGGCCAGCGTATTGTGTATATGGTGCACGACAAGGTGGGCCATTTGGGGATTTTTGTGTCGGCTTCCATTGCCAAGAAAGAGCACACCGAAATGGACGTGACGCTCAAGACGATTGAAGCGTTGGCCCCCGGCTTGTACGAGATGAAAATCGAGCACAGCAGTGGCGAGGGGATGCACGAGCATTTTTCGGTCAGCTTCCACGAGCGCGGTACCGCCGACATTGTGGCCCTGACCGGTGCCAACCGAGAGCACGAAAAAGATTTTGCTGCCGTGGCACGCCTGTCGGAAATGGGGGCCGATGTGTACGAGGCCACCCTGCGTCCGGTGGTACAGGCGATGGTGACACCCCACACCGCTGAGGCGTTGCGCACACTGCACCCGTTGCGCCTGAGCCGCAGTGCCTTTGGCGACCACCATCCGCTCATGCCTTGGGTCAAGGGCTGTGCCGAACAGGCCCGTGCCCACCGCCAGCCTGCCGAGGCCAGCAACCCGTTCCGTGTGCTGGAAAAGATGACCGCCAACGCCCTGATGCAGCAAGTGGACTGGTGGCGCGATGTACGCGATGCATCGTACGAGGTGATGTTCCTGTCCATCTACGGCACCCCCTACATGCACTGGCTGGGCCACACCCACGCCCAGGGGCGTACCCGCAAAGACCCCAAGGAATTGCGCTACTTGCCCGAGGTGCAAGCCATGCTGCTGGGGCTGGACAGCGGTGGTTTTGAAGCGGCGGTGATCCGCATGCTGATTTTGCTGGCCGAGTCGCGGGGCTCGGTGCGCCGCGACCGCTTGGAGCGTTCGTCTGAGGTGCTGACCACGCACGAACCGTTTGCCGCCCTGAGCGCCGACAAGCGCGCGGCGCTGATCCGCGAGCAGTCCATCATCATTGAGTTTGAGCCGGAACAGGCGCTGTCCGGGTTGGCCCGCCTGTTGCCCGCTGCCGCCGAACGCCGCCGGGCGTTGGAGGTGGTGGCCTACATTCTGGGCGATTTGAGCGACATGGAGCCGCAATCGCGCCACATGCTGCAACGCATGCAGGAGGCGTTGGAACTGCGCGCACCCAACATGCCGGGTGCTGAGGCCACCTCCCCGTTGGAGGTCACCGACGAGAAAAAACCCACCAGCAACGCCCGCAAGTCCTCCACCGCCAAGGCCTGACCACACCGCACACACCATGAAGAACAAAGTTGTTTCGGCCCAGGAGGCCATCCGCCTCATCCGTGACCACGACACGCTGATTTGCTCTGGCTTTGGCGTGGTGGGGGTGCCCGATGAACTGCTGCTGGCGTTGGAGGAGCGTTTCACCAGCACGGCCAGTCCGCGCGACCTGACGCTGGTGTTTGGCGGCGGCCCCGGCGATGGCAAAGACCAAGGCCTCAACCGATTGGCGCACGAAGGGCTGATCCAGCGCGCCATCGGTGGCCACTGGGCGCTGGTGCCCAAGCTGGGCCAGATGGCACTGACCAACCAGTTTGAGGCCTACAACCTGCCGCTGGGTGTGATCTCGCACCTGTACCGCGACATTGCAGCGGGTTTGCCCGGCAACCTCACGTCGGTGGGGCTGGGCACCTTCGTCGATCCGCGCTTGCAAGGCGGCAAGATCAACAGCCACACCACCGAGGAACTGGTCGAGTTGACCACGCTGGCCGGGCGCGAGATGCTGTTCTACAAGGCACCACGCCCCAACGTGGCCTTCATCCGCGCCACCGTGGCCGACACCGAAGGCAACCTGACACCGGTGGGGCTGGGCACGTTTGTCGATCCGCGCCTGCAAGGCGGCAAGATCAACAGCCGCACCACCGAGGAGTTGGTCGAGCTGACCACGCTGGCCGGGCGCGAGATGCTGTTCTACAAGGCACCACGCCCCAACGTGGCCTTCATCCGCGCCACCGTGGCCGACACCGAAGGCAACCTGACGCTGGACCGCGAAGCCCTGAGCCAGGACACGCTGGCGATTGCGATGGCCACCAAAAACGCCGGTGGCATGGTGATTGCCCAAGTCGAGTACGTGGCCGAAGTGGGCAGTTTGCCCATCAAGCGCGTCAAGGTGCCGGGCATCTTGGTGGACTGTGTGGTGGTGGCCCGCCCCGAGTACCACCAGCAAACCTATGGCACCGCTTACAGCCCGGCGCTGGCCGGTGAAATCCGCGTGCCGCTGGACAGTCTGGCACCCATGCCGCTGGACGAACGCAAGGTGATTGCACGCCGCGCCGCCTTTGAGCTGCTGCCCAACGCCATCGTCAACCTCGGCATTGGCATGCCCGAAGGTGTGGCCAACATCGCCGCCGAAGAACGCTTGTTGCCCTACATGACACTGACCGCTGAACCCGGCGTGGTGGGCGGTGTGCCCGGCAGCGGTCTTAACTTTGGCAGTTCCACCAACGCCACCGCACAGCTGGACATGAACCAGCAGTTCGACTTTTACGACGGTGGCGGGTTGGACTTGGCCGTGCTGGGCTTGGCCGAGTGCGACGCGCGCGGCAACATCAACGTCAGCCGCTTTGGCCCCAAGCTGGCCGGGGCGGGTGGTTTCATCAACATCACGCAAAACAGCCGCACGGTGATCTTTGTGGGCACCTTTACCGCTGGCGGCCTGAAGGTGGAAGTGGGCCACGGCCAGCTGCGCATTGTGCAGGAGGGCAAGCACCGCAAGTTCGTCAACGCAATCGAGCAGGTGACTTTCAGCGGCGAGTATGCGGCCCAGCATGGCAAGAAAGTGCTGTACGTGACCGAGCGTTGCGTGCTGCAACTCACGCCCGAAGGGCTGGAACTGGTGGAGGTGGCCCCCGGCGTGGACATCGACCGCGACATCCTGCCCTACATGGCGTTCAAGCCCATCATCCAGCAGCCGCGCCGCATGGACGAGCGCATCTTCCACGCCGAGCCCATGGGCTTGAAGGACACTTTGCTGGCGATTGCGCTGCTGGATCGGATTGCCTACCAAGCCGACCGCAACCTGTTGTTCCTCAACTTCCAAGGCCTCAAGCTGCGTACGCCACAGGACGCGTTGGACGTGCAGGCGGCGGTGGAGCACCGTTGCCGCGAGATCGGGCGCAAGATGGATGTGATCGTCAACTACGACAACTTCGAGATTGACGAAGCGGCAATCGACACCTACAGCCAAGTGATGCAGCACATGGTGTCGCACCACTACCTGCACATCAGCCGCTACACCACCAGCACCTTCTTGCGCCATAAACTGGGCGCAGCGTTGGATGAGCGTGGGTTGGCTCCCCACATTTTTGAAACCCGCCGGGAGGCCGAAGCCGGGCTGTGAGCTTCGGAGGGAGGTGGTGGCCTGTGGTGGTGGCCCGCGTCAGACGCGGCGCAACAACCGCCCAGTGTCCAGCCGAACCCGGATGTCCTCTGGGGCCACGTTTTCTTTGATGGCGTGTTGCTTGAGCTGCGTTTCGCGCCGCACCGGGGTGGTCATGGGCATGCCGTCGCTGTCCAAAATGGACATGACCAACGGGGTGTGTACCAAATCGCCCCGGCGCACCACCACGCCCACTTCGTTGTTTTTGAGACGCACAAACGTACCCGGTGGGTGCAGCCCCAGCTGCTTGACAAACATGGAGCTGAGTTCTTTGAACTGTTCCTTGGTTTCTAGGTACAGGTTGCCCACCGCCAAGTTGGGCGACATGCCCCGGCGGCTGGCACGCGGGCTGATGCAGGCCACAAAAATGTCGGTCATGTGCAGCAGCTGTTGCGTGACGCTGAGTTCGGTTTTGCCGTTGGGGTAGCCGGTGCCGTTGGGCGTTTCGTGGTGGTCCAGCACCAGGTTGAGCCACAGCGAATCGCGCACGCCCAAACTGCGCAGCAGTTCCATGCTTTTTTTGGGGTGGGCGTTGATTTCTTCCCGTTGTTGCGGACTGATGTCTTGCGCTTGCCGTGCCAATTTGTCTTGCAAGCCCTGCATGCCGATGTTCATGGTCAGTGCAGCCCGCACCAAAGCCATTTGTTCCGATTCCGGTAAATTGGCTTTGGGCGCAATCAAACGGCAGATCAACGCACACAGCAGCGCGTGTGTGGTGCTGTAGCTGGGGCTGTGGGTGTCGAACAGCATTTGCACCAGCACAAACAGGCTGGCATCGGGGTACTCATCGGTCAGGGTGCGGATGCCGTTTTCAATGAACGTCAGCCGTTGCAGAAAATCGTCTTCGCGGTTATTGTCTCGGCGCAACAGCGTCAGCAACCAGCGTTGCAGCGATGGCCACGCATCCACCGGATCGCGGTCGAGCTTGGGTTCACGCGCCTTGGCCATGGCCGCAGGCAGCGCCGCCGCAGCAGCCACCGCAGCAGCAGAAGGGGGGGCGGGTGTGGTCGGGGCTGAAGGCGTTGGTGTGTCCATAGGGAGGGGATGTGGTGCCTGGGCGCTGGCAATTTAAGCAGCCCACTTTATTTTGGCGCAAAACGGGGCGGAATTTTGCGCAGTGCGGTTTGTACGTGGCTGGTCGATACAATCAATCACGGTTTTTTTACATTCATTTAGAAGTTACCATGAGTCTCAAATGCGGTATTGTGGGCTTGCCCAACGTTGGTAAATCCACCCTGTTCAACGCCCTGACCAAAGCGGGCATTGCGGCCGAGAACTACCCGTTCTGCACCATCGAACCCAATGTGGGGGTGGTCGAGGTGCCCGACCCGCGCTTGGAGCAATTGGCGGGCATTATCCAGCCCGAACGCATCGTGCCTGCGATTGTGGAGTTTGTGGACATTGCCGGTTTGGTGGCCGGGGCCAGCCAGGGCGAAGGCTTGGGCAACCAATTTTTGGCCCATATCCGCGAGACCGATGCCATCGTCAACGTGGTGCGCTGTTTTGAAGACGAGAACGTGATCCACGTGGCCAACAAGGTCGATCCCATTGCCGACATTGAGGTCATCCAAACCGAGTTGTGCTTGGCCGACATGGGTACGGTGGAAAAAAGCCTGCACCGCTACAACAAGGCCGCGCGCAGCGGCAACGACAAGGAAGCCGCCGCGCTGGTGAAGGTGCTGGAAAAGTGCCTGGCCGCCTTGAACGAGGCCAAGCCGGTGCGCTCGATTGAATTCAGCGATGCCGAGTTGGTGCTGCTCAAGCCGTTGTGCCTCATCACCGCCAAACCGGCCATGTTTGTGGGCAACGTGGCCGAAGACGGCTTCGAGAACAACCCGTTCCTGGATCGCCTCAAGGAATACGCTGCCAAGCAGAACGCGCCTGTGGTGGCCATCTGCGCCAAGATCGAGGCCGAACTCAGCGAAATGGACGATGCCGACCGGTTGGAGTTCCTCAAAGAACTGGGGCAAGACGAGCCAGGCTTGAACCGCCTGATCCGCGCGGGCTTTAAGCTGCTGGGCCTACAAACCTACTTTACGGCGGGTGTGAAGGAAGTGCGCGCCTGGACTATCCGCATTGGCGACACCGCGCCCAAGGCGGCGGGCGTGATCCACGGCGATTTTGAACGCGGCTTTATCCGTGCCCAGACCATCGCGTTTGACGACTTCATCGCCTACAAAGGCGAACAAGGTGCCAAAGACGCGGGCAAGATGCGCGCCGAAGGCAAGGAATACATCGTCAAAGATGGCGATGTGATGAACTTCCTGTTCAACGTCTGATACCTCCGCCATGTCCGCTTCCGATTCTGCCGCCGACCACGCCGACCCCCTGCACTGGGGCGACCAGTACTTGCTGGGCTATGGCCCCATCGACGAGCTGCACGAAGATTTTGTGACGCTGGTGGGTGCGATGCAAACGGCGGCCGATGCCGAGTTGCCCGCGTTGCTGCAACAGTTGGCCACCCACTTGCAAGAGCACTTCGATGCCGAAAACCAGTGGATGGAGGAGACCCAGTTTCCACCGCGCGGTTGCCACATGGACGAACACGCGGCGGTGATGGCTTCAGTGCGGGAGGTGCAGGAACTGTTGGCGCAGGGCGAGGTGGACATCACGCGCGAGTTGGTAGATGAGCTGGCACGCTGGTTCCCTAAGCATGCCGATCAACTCGATTCGGCGCTGGCGCACTGGATGTTCAAACAGCGCATGGGTGGCAAACCCGTGGTGTTGCGCCGGGGTTTGTCGTTGCGTTGAGCGCAATAAAATAGGTCGCTCCCGCTCCAGGGAGCGTTGCAGCGGTTTGTCCGTCAGGCCTGGAGCCCGGCGCGGCTGTGTACGCTGCGTCCCCACCCCCCACTGCGCTCACCTGTGTGTTGCCCCTGTTGTGAAGGCGAGTGCCGTGTCCATTACCGATTCTTCTGCTACCGTGAACCACCCCATTTCGCGCCCTGTGGCTGCGCCTGAAACTGTTGCCGCCCCCGTTGTGCCCCCGATGATGTTGTCGGGCTTGGAGCCGCTGCTGATTGGCGAGGGCAGCCTGTTCGTCAACATTGGCGAGCGTACCAACGTCACTGGTTCCAAGGCGTTTGCGCGCATGATTTTGAACGGCCAGTACGAGGAAGCCTTGGCCGTGGCACGCCAGCAGGTGGAAAACGGCGCGCAGATCGTGGACGTGAACATGGACGAGGCCATGCTCGACAGCCAAGCTGCGATGGTGCGTTTCCTCAACCTGATGGCCGGTGAGCCCGACATTGCCCGCGTGCCGGTGATGATCGATTCCTCCAAGTGGAGCGTGATCGAGGCGGGCTTGCGCTGTGTGCAGGGCAAGGGCGTGGTCAACTCCATCAGCATGAAGGAGGGCGTGGAGGAGTTCAAGCGTCAGGCCAAGCTGATCAAGCGTTATGGCGCGGCCACCGTGGTGATGGCGTTTGACGAACAAGGCCAGGCCGACACCTACGCGCGCAAGATCGAGATTTGCGAACGCGCCTACCGCATTTTGGTGGACGAGGTGGATTTCGCGCCCGAGGACATCATCTTCGATCCCAACATTTTTGCCATTGCCACCGGCATTGAGGAGCACAACAACTACGCGGTGGATTTCATCAACGCCACACGCTGGATCAAGCAGAACTTGCCGGGTGCGAAGGTCAGCGGCGGCGTGAGCAACGTGTCGTTCAGCTTCCGGGGCAACGAGCCGGTGCGCGAGGCCATCCACACCGTATTTTTGTACCACGCCATTCAGGCGGGCATGGACATGGGCATCGTCAATGCCGGCATGATCGGTGTGTACGACGAGCTGGACGCAGACCTGCGCGAGCGGGTGGAAGACGTGGTGCTCAACCGCCGCTCCGATGCCACCGAGCGTTTGTTGGAAGTGGCCGAGACCGTCAAGGGGGCGGCCAAAGACGACAGCGCCAAGTACGCCTGGCGCGCCTTGCCGGTGCGCGAGCGCCTCAAGCACGCGCTGGTGCATGGCAACAACGAGTTCATCACCGAAGACACCGAAGAGATGTGGCAGGCCCTGAGCGCCGACGGCGGTCGCCCGCTGCACGTGATCGAAGGCCCGTTGATGGATGGCATGAACGTGGTGGGCGACCTGTTTGGTCAGGGCAAGATGTTTTTGCCGCAGGTGGTCAAGTCCGCCCGCGTGATGAAGCAGGCGGTGGCGCATTTGGTGCCTTACATCGAAGAAGAAAAGCGCCAGCTCCAGGCCGCTGGCGGCGATGTCAAGAGCAAGGGCAAGATTGTGATTGCCACCGTCAAGGGCGACGTACACGACATCGGCAAGAACATCGTCACCGTGGTGTTGCAGTGCAACAACTTTGAGGTGGTCAACATGGGCGTGATGGTGCCGTGTCACGAAATTTTGGCCAAAGCCAAGGAGGTGGGGGCCGACATTGTGGGCTTGAGCGGCCTCATCACCCCCAGCCTGGAAGAGATGCAGTATGTGGCCGCCGAAATGGAGAAAGACCCGTATTTCCGCGAACGTGGCATTCCGTTGTTGATTGGCGGTGCCACGTGCAGCCGTGTCC
This sequence comes from Macromonas sp., assembly GCA_048860285.1. Classification (GTDB taxonomy): domain Bacteria; phylum Pseudomonadota; class Gammaproteobacteria; order Burkholderiales; family Burkholderiaceae_C; genus Macromonas_A. The sequence continues at coordinate 16,501 of JBLIZX010000101.1, forward strand.
ACACCGCGGTGAAGATTGCCCCCCATTACAGCGGCCCGGTGGTGTATGTGCCCGATGCCTCGCGCAGCGTGGGCGTGGCCCAAAGCCTGTTGGGCGATGGCAAGTCCGCCTATCTGGCCGAATTGCAGGCCGATTACGACCGCGTGCGCCAGCAGCACGCCAACAAAAAGCAGACCCCGCTGTGGCCGTTGGCCAAGGCCCGCGCCAACAAAACCGCGCTGGACTGGGATGGCTACACCCCGCACGCGCCCAAATTTTTGGGCCGGCGCGTATTCAAAAATTTCGATCTGGCCGAATTGGTGCGCTACATCGATTGGGGGCCCTTCTTCCAGACTTGGGACTTGGCCGGGCCGTACCCCGCCATCCTGCAAGACGAGGTGGTGGGCGAACAAGCGCGCAAAGTGTTTGCCGACGCGCAGACCATGCTGCAAAAGATGGTGGAAGGCCGCTGGATCAGCGCCAATGCGGTGCTGGGTTTTTACCCCGCCAACACCGTGCGCGATGACGACATTGCGCTCTACACCGATGAAACGCGCAGCGATGTGGCTTTGACGTGGTACGGCCTGCGCCAGCAAACCGAGAAGCAAGAGATCAACGGCGTGATGCGCCCCAGCCGCTGCTTGGCCGATTTTGTGGCACCGCAAGCCAGTGGTGTGCGCGATTACGTGGGCCTGTTTGCCGTGACCGCAGGGATTGGTGCCGACCAGCGGGCCCAAGCCTTTGAGGCCGCGCACGATGATTACTCCGCCATCATGCTCAAGGCGTTGGCCGACCGGTTGGCCGAGGCCTTGGCCGAATGCCTGCACCAGCGTGTGCGCACCGATCTGTGGGGCTATGCGGCGCAAGAAACTTTGCGCAACGACGAGCTGATTGCAGAAAAGTACCAGGGTATACGTCCGGCCCCCGGTTACCCGGCTTGCCCTGACCATTCGGTCAAGCGCGACATGTTTGCGCTGCTGCAATGCGACGATATCGGCATGGGCTTGACCGAAAGTTTGGCCATGACCCCGGCGGCCAGCGTCAGCGGTTTCTACCTGAGCCATCCCGAGAGCACCTATTTCAACGTCGGCAAGGTGGGCCACGACCAGTTGCAGGACATGGCCGTACGGCGCGGCGTGCCCGAAGCTGAGTTGGAGCGCCTGCTGGCCCCCAACCTCAACCTGTAAACCTGCAAGGAGCTGTTGCGTGAACCCGCCGATGCCGTTTTTTCAGGGTTGTGTGCAACCTGAGGGGCAAACTTTTGACGCTTGGCCTGAGCACAGCTTGCTCGACTCGATGGAGCAGGGCGGCATTGCGTGGCCATCCTCGTGCCGCAATGGTTCGTGCCGCACCTGCATCGGTCAGATGCGGGCAGGCCAGGTGCAATACAGCGTGGAATGGCCAGGCCTGAGCGCCGAAGAGCGGCAGGAAGGTTGGGTCTTGCCCTGCGTGGCCCACCCCGTGGCCGATGTGGTGTTGCAAGACCCGTTCAGTGCCGCCGACTGACCTGGACTCATCCCGCGCCATCAGGCGCAGCTGGCGCGCACCTCTTCAATCGAGGTCTGCCCGGCCAGCACTTTGAGGATGCCATCTTGGCGCAGGGTACGGAACTGTCCACTGGTCATGCTTTCGCGTTGCAGCGTCTGTGACGGTGCCTTGGTCTGGATCAGGTGGCGCAGTGCTGGCGTGTCGGTCAGCAACAGTTCGTGGATGCCAATGCGGCCCTTGTAGCCTGTATGGTGGCAGCTGGGGCAACCGCTGGCGTGGTAATGCGGCAACCGCTCTTGGTGCCCAAATTGGGCCAGCCAGTTGGTGCGCACGCTGTCGGCATCTGGGCGCACTTCGTCTGGAAACTGGTGCAGGTAATCGGCCAGCAGGCTTTGGATGTGTTCTTCGCTGGCCGGTTCGCTGACGCGGCATTGCGGGCACCATTGCCGCACCAACCGTTGCGCCAGCACGCCCAGCAGCGAATCGGCAAAGTTGAAAGGATCCATGCCCATGTCGAGCAGGCGCGTGACCGTTTCGGGCGCGCTGTTGGTGTGCAAGGTGGACAGCACCAAGTGCCCGGTCAACGAAGCCTCAATGGCCATTTGTGCGGTCTCGCTGTCGCGGATTTCGCCCACCATGATGACATCGGGATCGGCACGTAAAAAGGCGCGCAGTGCTTTGGCAAATGTCCAGTCGATTTTGGGGTTGACTTGGACTTGGCGCAAATCGGGGTTGCTGATTTCGATGGGGTCTTCGGCAGTCCAAATTTTGCGTTCGGGCGTGTTGAGGTGGCGCAGCAGCGCGTGCAGTGTGGTGGTTTTTCCCGAGCCGGTCGGGCCCACGCACAGCAGCATGCCGTAGGGGCGTTCGGCCACGGTTTGCAACGCGTGCAGGTTGGTGGCACTCAGGTGCAGTTGAGACAGTTTGAGCGCCTTGCCGCTGGCCAGCAGCCGCATCACCACGTCTTCGGCACCGCCTTGGGTGGGGATGGTGGCCACGCGCAACTCAATTTTGTGCTGGGGCGCGTATTTGGCAAAGTCGATTTTGCCGTCCTGTGGCTTGCGCCGCTCCGAGATGTCGAGATCGCACATGATTTTGATGCGAGCCACCAGCGCTGCGCGGTAGCCTGGTGGCAGTTCCATGTACGGTGCCAGCCGTCCGTCTTTGCGGAAGCGGATACGCACCTTGCGTCGGCTGGCAAAGGTCTCGATGTGGATGTCGGATGCACCTTGTTGGTGCGCCTCAATGATCATGGTGTTGATGAGCCGCACCAGCGAGTTGTCGGATTGCTCAATTTGCGCATCGGAGCCGCTGTCGAGATCGGCATCGTTTTGCTCCAGCGTTTCGAGCAACTGGTCGGCACGGTCGGTTGGGGTTTGACCCGGTGTGGTCTTGCCGTGTTTGCTGGGGGTGTTGTCCAACCCGAAGCGGGTGTACACCTCGCGGATTTGGTCGTTCAGCGTTTCGGTGTGGCCCAGCGCCGCCACCACTTTGAGCTGGGTGCTGAACTCCAGTTCGTCGATCATGGCGTGGCGCGAGGGGTCTTCTGCCGCCACCACCAGCGTGCCCGCGCGGCGCAGCAGGGGCAACACTTTGAGGCGCTGTGCCAGCCCCACGCTGACGCAGCGCAGGGCTTCGGGGTCGATGGCGAAATGTTCCAAATCCACCACCGGATAGCCCATTTTGCGCACCAGCGCAATCTGTAGCTTCTGGCGTGTGAGTTGCCCGCTGCGCACCAGTAGCTCGCCCAACGGCACCGAGCGTTCTTGTTGTTGACGTTGCAGTGCCTGTTGCAGTTGGCTCTCGCTGATCAGGCCCAGCGCGGTCAGGGCTTCGCCGATGCGCATCATGGGCATGCGCGCTTGTTGCTCCAGCGCCAGCAGCAGTTGTTCGGGCTTGACAATTTCTTTGGTGACCAAGTAGTCGCCCAGTTTGCGGTTGCGCAGGTTTTCTTGTTCTTGTGCAGCGCGTTCCACTTGTTCGGCACTGATGGCGCGATCTTGCACCAGCACTTGTCCTATCGTGTCGCCCAGCGACACGTTTTTGTATTGCCCACGTGGAATGAAGCAGCGCCGCACTTGGCCGTCTTCGTCCAAGGGTTCAAACAAAAACAGGCCGTGTTCGGTTTCCAAGTGGCCCACGGTTTGGCCGTTTTCGATTTGGCCGTCGCTCCAAGTAAGACGGTAGGGAATTTGGGGCCGGTGTTCCAGCAGTTCTTGCAAGCGTGGCGTGTGGGCGGTGCTGGTGCTGGGTTGCGGCACCAGTGGGGTGTGCAACCGCAACCGCCGAAACATGGAAAAACGCAGTGTCAGCGGAAAACTGGACGGCGGAATTTGCACCGTGGCATGCCCCTCTTTGGGCGAGAGTTGCAACAGTTCGCAGTTGCGCGTCAAGCCGTTGACTCCTTCCACCTCACAGCTTTGGGGGGCGCTGTCGGTGTTGGAATCGGGTTGGTAAGGCGCGTAGGGCGGGGTGGGCCAGTGCAGGCGGGGCAGGGCGGTGGTTTCGGTCACAGCATCAAACGGTAAAGGGGAGATGAGGAAGCAGTGAAGCGGTTTCAGTGGGTGTGGCGCAGTGCCCGCCGGTATTGGATGGCCTCGGCCACGTGCGGGGTATGGACGCTGGTGCTGCCCGCCAAGTCGGCAATGGTGCGCGCCACGCGCATGGCGCGGTGCAGGGCGCGTCCGCTCCAGCCCAGTTTGGTGGCGGCGGCGTGCAGGAACTTCAGCGCCGCAGCGTCCAGTTGCACATGGGTTTCGAGCGCCTGTCCGTGCAAGGTTTGGTTGTTGTGGCCTTGTCGGGCTTGGGCCACGGCCCGGGCCGCCACCACGCGGGCGCGCACTTGGGCGCTGCTTTCACCGGCGTTGGATTGCAGCAGTGCGTCGGCGGGCAGGGCGGGCACTTCCACGTGCAGGTCAATGCGGTCGAGCAGTGGCCCACTGAGTTTGCCTTGGTAGCGCGCAATTTGGTCTGGCGTGCAGCGGCAGTGTCGGTGGCTGGCCCCCAGGTAGCCGCACGGGCAAGGGTTCATGGCCGCGATGAGTTGAAAACGTGCCGGAAATTCGGTTTGCTGCGTGGCGCGTGAAATGCGGATGTGCCCGGTTTCCAGGGGTTCGCGCAGGGCTTCCAACGCACTGCGGGGGAATTCTGGCAGCTCGTCCAGAAACAGTACCCCATGTGTGGCCAGCGAAATCTCACCGGGCCGGGGTGGTGAGCCACCGCCCACCAAGGCCACCGCACTGGCGGTGTGGTGGGGGGCACAGGTGGGGCGCTGGCCCCAGTGTTCCAGCCGAAAACGGCCACTGAGCGAGGCCACCGCCGCGCTCTCCAGCGCCTCGGCGGTGCTCATGGAGGGCAACAGCCCCGCAAAACGCTGTGCCAGCATGGATTTGCCCGACCCCGGTGGCCCTACCAGCAGCAGGCTGTGTCCTCCGGCGGCGGCAATTTCCAGCGCCCGGCGGGCGGCCGCTTGGCCTTTCACATCGGCCAAATCTGGCCCAGTGGGGATGACGCTGGCCGGTGCGCGCGGTTGCAGGCGTAGCCAGCCGTCGGGGTCGGGGGGGGTGGAGTCGCTGGTGTGGCCCGTCGGGGCAAATTGGCGCACCACGTCCAACAAATGCCGCGCTCGGTACACGCGCACACCGTCCACCAGTGCGGCCTCCTCGGCGCTGCCGGGGGGCAGTACCCATTGCGTGGGCGTGCTGGCACGGGTGCCGTCGGTTGGGGCAGACAGGCTCATGGCCAGCGCGCCCCGTATGGGCCGCAGTTCACCGCCGAGCGACAACTCCCCCGCAAATTCGTAGCCTGTCAGCGCAGCGCCATCAATTTGCCCGCTGGCGGCCAAGATGCCCAGTGCAATCGGCAAATCGAAGCGGCCCGAGTCCTTGGGCACGTCGGCGGGGGCCAGGTTGACGGTGATGCGCTGGTTGGACGGAAACACCAACCCGGCGTTCTGGATGGCCGAACGCACCCGTTCGCGGGCTTCTTTGACTTCGGTGTCGGCCAGCCCCACCAAGGTAAAGCTGGGCAAGCCGTTGGCCAGATGCACCTCTACGCACACCGGATGTGCCTGTAAACCGACCAAGGTGCGGCTGCGCACCAAAGACAAAGCCATAAATTGTTCCTCTGAGGTGGTGTTATGCACTTATTTGGTGCATTTGTAAGAAACGCCAGTGTGCCAGCATGTGGGCTGCATCTTAGCGCGCAGGGCGCACCGTGATGGTGAAGGTACCGTGGCGGCAGCACACAGGCACCGCAGGGTGGATGGCACCAGTTGGCACGGTATGTGCTTACATGGTGCGCATATCTGGGCCGGAAATGATCCGGCTGGTTGCCACACAACACGGAAAGGTTACACCAATGAAACTGGTCTCCGCGATCATCAAACCCTTCAAGCTCGATGAAGTGCGCGAAGCACTGTCGGCGATGGGCGTGCAAGGCATTACCGTGACCGAGGTCAAGGGCTTTGGCCGCCAAAAAGGCCACACCGAACTGTACCGGGGGGCCGAATACGTGGTCGATTTCCTGCCCAAGGTCAAGATCGAAGCCGCCGTGGCCGACGAACTGGTGGACCGTGTGATCGAAGCCATTGAAGGCGCAGCACGCACCGGCAAGATTGGCGACGGCAAGATTTTTGTGTTTCCGATCGAGCAAGTGGTGCGCATCCGCACCGGCGAGACCGGGCCCGAGGCGCTGTAACGCCACTGTGGTTTTCCTATCTTCAAAGAAAGTACCGACATGAACAAGCTACTCTCTGGGGCTGTATTGGGGTTGGGCACGGTGGTGGCCAGCGGCGCGGCCTGGGCACAAGAAGCCGCCGCCACCGCTGCTGCCGCTGCGACCGAAACCGCCACGGCGGCTGTGGCCGCTGCACCCGCTGCCGCCGCAGCAGTTGAAGCCACCGTCAACAAAGGCGACGTGGCGTGGATGATGACTTCCACCCTGCTGGTGATTTTGATGGTGGTGCCTGGGCTGGCGCTGTTCTACGGCGGCTTGGTGCGCGCCAAGAACATGCTGTCGGTGTTGATGCAAGTGATGGTGGTGTTCTCGCTGGCTTCGGTGCTGTGGGCGGTGTACGGCTACACCTTGGCGTTTGGCGGTGAAGGTCTCATCATCGGCAACCTCGACAAAGCCTTCCTGGCCGGTATCACGCTGGAATCGCTGTCGGCCACCTTCACGCCCGGTGTGATGATTCCGGAACTGATTTTTGTGGCGTTCCAAGCCACGTTTGCGGGCATCACCTGCGCGCTGGTGGTGGGCTCGTTTGCGGAGCGCATCAAATTTGGTGCGGTGCTGCTGTTCACCGTTATCTGGTTCACCTTCAGCTACGTGCCAATTGCGCACATGGTGTGGGGTGGCGGTGGCTACCTGTTTGCCCAAGGCGCGCTGGACTTTGCTGGTGGCACCGTGGTGCACATCAACGCCGCTGTGGCGGGTTTGGTGGGCGCGTACATGCTGGGCAAGCGCATTGGCTATGGCCGCGAATCGATGGCCCCGCACAGCCTGACGCTGACGATGGTGGGTGCTTCGTTGCTGTGGGTGGGCTGGTTTGGCTTCAACGCTGGTTCCAACCTGGAAGCCAACGCCGGTGCCGCGCTGGCCTTCGTCAACACCTTGGTGGCCACGGCCGGTGCCGTGCTGGCTTGGTGCGTGGGTGAGGCTCTGACCAAGGGCAAGGCTTCGATGCTGGGTGCCGCTTCGGGTGCTGTGGCGGGTTTGGTGGCCATTACCCCGGCTTGCGGTACGGTGGGCCCGATGGGCGCGATTGTGATGGGTGTGCTCTCCGGCTTCTTGTGCCTGTGGGGTGTGACCGGCCTCAAGCGCCTGCTGAATGCAGACGATTCGCTCGACGTGTTCGGTGTCCACGGTGTGGGCGGCATTTTGGGCGCATTGCTGACGGCGGTGTTCTCGGCCACCTCGTTGGGCGGCATCAAGGGCGAAGGCTACGACATGATGCACCAACTCTACGTGCAAACCGAAGGTGTCGTGATCACGATGGTGTGGTCGGCAGTGGTGGCCTTCATCGCCTACAAAGTGGTGGATTTGCTGGTGGGCCTGCGTGTGAGCGAAGAAGCCGAACGCGAAGGGCTGGACATCAGCTCGCACGGCGAGACCGCTTACCACCGTTAAACAGTTGGTTGTTGGGTGTCTCCTTTAACCCGCCAGTGTCCCTGGCGGGTTTTTTTACTTGTGTTTATGCTGTCATGTGCTCGCTTGTGATTCCAACCGGACGTGTTGCTGCCAGTTGGGCCAATACGCCCTGCATGTCGTCCAAATCAATGGCTTGGCCCATGCTGCCATCGTCATTGACCCAGCGCATGCGGCTGCCATCGGGGGTTAGGAACAACACCTTGCCGTAGTAGGGTGGCGAATGCTGGGCCTTGTTGGCTGCATCCTTGGTGCTTTCTTTGGTTTCCAGCAAGCGCAGGATGGGGCGATCGTCCCGGTGGTGGCGCACACAGACGACAAAATCGGGGTAAAAATAGTTGTCGTGTTCCGCCCGCACCACGCGCACCGCATAGGGCTTATTGCGCGGGTTGCGGTGCCACCACAGCACAAAACTGGCCCGATCCAGCGCACGGGAAAAGGCATTTTCCAATTGGTTGCCATACCAAGTGGCATCAAACTGGCCCTGCACCAGCGTGCCCTCGGCCACGGTGTGGGTTTTGTCGGCCAGCCAAAGGCGGTCGTCCATGAACAGCTCTTGGGCCACCCGTTGGCCATCAGCGGGCGAGGGCGGCAACACGCCATAAATGTTCTTGTCCGAAGGCTCCAAGGCAATGCCTGCCGGAAACACCATCACATCGGGCAAAGGCTGGGCTTCGATGAGCTTGGCGCGGTGCGCCACCTCGCTGAATATGTCTTCGCACAGGGTTTGCGCTTGCTTGAGGATGACCCAATGCGCGGCATCGCGGGCCAAGCGGGTGCGTTCGGCCTCGTTGGGCTGGGCCGCGCTGTCGGGCAGATCGTCCAGCGCGTCGTCAATGTCCGGGCGCAGGCGGCTGGCCAGCACTTGCACGATGATGCGGTAGTCCTCCTCCTCGGCCTGTGGCAAAGCACGCAAAGCGGCCAGCGCCTCACGTGCTAAGGCGTTGCGGTCGGTCACGATGTGGATTTCTTGGTTGTAGCTGGTTTGGGTGGTCAGTTCGGTGTGGCGCTCGATGTCTTTGATGCGGTTGAGCGCCGCTTTCACCGCCATAGCACGCAAATTTCCGCTGTCCAGCGCCAGCCGCGTAGCCACGGCGCGCGAGATTTCGGACATATCGTCCAACTCGGGCTTCTGTTCGGTTTTGAGGCGCGGCGGCAACTGGGGCAAACCTGGCTTGCGCGGATAGACGCGCAGGCCGTGTGCTTGCAGTTCGGCCAGTACCTCGGCGCGGGTTTGCAGGCGCGGGGTGGGCTTGCGCGCTGCTGGCGGGCGCTGCACTTCGTCCAAGGGGTAGTCGGCCTCGGCTTCTTGCAAAAAGTTGGCCTGCGTGGATGTGCCGGGGCTGTATGGGAACAACGGCGTTTGCACCACTGGGGCCGGTGTGGCGGCGCTGGGTGTTGGCTCCACCG
>JBLIZX010000102.1:0-4977 GCA_048860285.1 Macromonas sp.
ACGGTGATTGCCGAACAGGCGGGCCGCCGCGAGGTGGGTTCCTCGGGCGGCGGTGGCCGTTTTGGATTGGACCACTTTGACGAAGCCTTGCTCACGCAGTACGTGGACGAGGCGGTGCAAGCGGCCCTGACCAACTTGGATTCACGCCCCGCGCCCGCTGGCCCGATGACGGTGGTGTTGGGCCCCGGCTGGCCCGGCGTGTTGTTGCACGAGGCGGTGGGTCACGGCCTGGAGGGCGATTTCAACCGCAAGGGCAGCAGCGCCTTCAGCGGCATGATCGGCAAGCGCGTGGCCGCCAAGGGTGTGACGGTGCTGGACGACGGCACCATCGCCGACCGACGCGGCTCGCTCAACGTGGACGACGAGGGCTGCGCCAGCCAGAAAAATGTGCTGATCGAGGATGGCATCTTGCGCGGCTACATCCAGGACAGCCTCAACGCGCGTTTGATGGGTGTGGCCCCGACAGGCAATGGCCGCCGCGAAAGCTACGCCCACCTGCCCATGCCGCGCATGACCAACACCTACATGCTGGGCGGAGACAAAGACCCGCAGGAAATCATCGCCAGCATCAAAAAAGGGTTGTACGCCACCAACTTTGGCGGCGGGCAGGTGGACATCACCAGTGGCAAGTTCGTGTTCAGCGCCAGCCAGGCGTGGTGGGTCGAGAACGGCCAGTTGCAGTACCCGGTCAAGGGTGCCACCATCATTGGCAGTGGGCCGGAGTCGCTCAAAAAAATCACCATGATCGGCAACGATCTCAAGCTCGACAGCGGCGTGGGCACCTGTGGCAAGGACGGCCAGAGCGTGCCCGTGGGCGTGGGGCAGCCCACGCTGCGGATTGAAGGCCTGACCGTGGGCGGCACCGCCTGATTCGCTGCGTACAGGCTGAGCGGCAAGCTTCTGGGTTTATTCGAGGTTTGAGCGAACAGGCCGTTCTGGCCTGTCTGAAGATAGAATAGGCACCGTTGCGACGACAGTTCCCAATCTTTGTTTTGCCATTAGGCAGTTGGAACCGAGCACAGAAATGTCCGGTAATTCGCCGTCCCGCATGGGAGTCCAAAAAGTAGGCGCTTTGCTGAATGAGTCGGCGTGAGTCGATGCGGTCGGGCATGGCCGTCCTGTAGAGGGAATCCCCGTGATTCATGATGGGGAGGATGTCAACTTGTCAGGAAACTTTTTGATGACCAAACACCATACCCCCGCCAGCGACATTTGGGCCGCGCACCCCGCCGACCGCACCAGCCGCACCGACGACCAGCGCATCCAAGACATTACCGTGCTGCCGCCGCCCGAGCACCTGATCCGCTTCTTTCCCATCACCGGCACCGCCACCGAAAAGCTGATCGCCGACACGCGCCACACCATCCACAACATCATCCAGGGCAAGGACGACCGTTTGCTGGTGGTGATTGGGCCGTGTTCCATCCACGATCCGGCCGCTGCGCTGGACTACGCCCGCCGCCTCAAGGTGCTGCGCGACGAATACGCCGACACGTTGGAAATTGTGATGCGTGTTTATTTCGAGAAGCCCCGCACCACCGTGGGCTGGAAGGGCTTGATCAACGACCCCTACCTGGACGAAAGCTACAAAATTGACGAAGGTTTGCGCATGGCGCGCCAGTTGCTGATCGACATCAACCGCCTGGGCCTGCCCGCGGGCAGCGAGTTTTTGGACACCATCAGCCCGCAGTACATTGGCGACCTCATCAGCTGGGGCGCGATTGGCGCGCGCACCACCGAGAGCCAAGTTCACCGTGAGCTGGCCTCGGGTTTGTCGGCACCGATCGGGTTCAAGAACGGTACCGATGGCAACATCAAGATTGCCACCGACGCGATCCAGGCCGCAGGCCGGGGCCACCATTTCCTGTCCGTCCACAAAAACGGTCAGGTGGCGATTGTGCAAACCAAGGGCAACCCAGACTGCCACGTGATTTTGCGCGGTGGCAAGGCCCCCAACTACGACGCGGCCAGCGTGGCCGCCGCCTGCACCGAGCTGCAAGCCGCCAAACTGCCCGCCACCCTGATGGTGGATTGCAGCCACGCCAACAGCAGCAAGCAGCACCAGAAGCAAATCGACGTGGCCAACGACATTGCCGCGCAAGTGTCGGGCGGTTCTCGCCAAGTGTTTGGCGTGATGGTGGAAAGCCACTTGCACGCGGGCGCACAGAAGTTCACCCCCGGCAAGGACGACGTGGCCGCACTGGAATACGGCAAGAGCATCACCGACGCTTGCATCAACTGGGACGATTCTGCCGCCGTGCTGCACACCCTGAGCCAAGCGGTCAAAGCGCGTCGCGGTTGATGTAGCCAACCCATCAAACGCTGGGGGTGAGTGCCTCCAGCAGTTTTTGGTGGATGCCGCCAAAGCCGCCGTTGCTCATGCACAGCAGGTGGTCGCCGGGTTGCACGTGGGTCAGCACTTGCTGCACCAGCGCGGCTATGCTGTCTGCCACTTGGGCACGTTCGTGCATGGGGGCCAGTGCTGTGCGCGCGTCCCAGCCCAGCCCGCCGTTGTGGCAAAAGGCCAGGTCGGCGCTTTCCAAGCTCCACGGCAGTTGCGCTTTCATGGTGCCCAGCTTCATGGTGTTGCTGCGGGGCTCGAAGATGGCCAGGATGCGTCCGCCATCGCCGCGTTGTTGCAGTTGGCGGCGCAGGCCGTCCACCGTGGTGCGGATGGCGGTGGGGTGGTGCGCAAAGTCGTCGTACACGGTGACGGTACCGCCCGCCAGTGCCACTTGACCACGCACTTCCATGCGGCGTTTGACGTTTTGGAATGTACTTAAGGCCTCAGCGGCTTGTGCCGCTGGCACCCCCACATGGTCGGCAGCGGCGATGGCGGCCAGCGCGTTGAGCTGGTTGTGTTGCCCGCTCAGGCCCCAGCGCACGCGCGCCACGGGGCGGCCTTGGTACAGCACGGCAAAATCGTCGGCCTCGCCCTCGGCGGTGTAGTCGCTCACGGCTGCGCCAAAGCTGCGTTGTTCGCTCCAGCAGCCTTGGTGCAGCACGCGGGTCAGGCTTTCTTCCAGCCCATTGACAACCACGCGCCCGCTGGCTGGTACGGTGCGCAGCAGGTGGTGGAACTGGCGTTCGATGGCGGCCAGGTCGTCGAAGATGTCGGCGTGGTCGAATTCCAAGTTGTTGAGCACGGCGGTGCGGGGCAGGTAGTGCACGAACTTGCTGCGTTTGTCGAAGAAGGCGGTGTCGTATTCGTCGGCTTCGATGACGAACGGCGCTGGGCGGGGAGGCTGCACCCTCTGCTCCGTGTCCCCCGCCCGCTGTGCGGGCTCCTCCTTTACCTGCGCAGAGCGTACAGCCTCCCCGCTGGCTCCTAGTCGCGCTGAAATGCCGAAATTCAGCGGCACCCCCCCCACCAGAAAGCCGGGTTGCAGGCCGGCGTGTTCCAGTATCCACGCCAGCATGGAGGTGGTGGTGGTCTTGCCATGCGTGCCCGCCACCGCCAACACGTGCCGCCCGTGCAGAATGTGTTCGCTCAACCACTGCGGGCCGCTGGTGTAGCGCGCGCCGCTGTCCAGAATCGCCTCCATCAGCGGGAACTTGGGCGAGCCGTTGGGCAGGCGTGCGCGCGACACCACGTTGCCAACCACGAACATGTCGGGTTGCAGCGCCAGTTGGTCGGCACCAAAACCTTCGATCAGGTCGATACCCAGCGCGCGCAATTGGTCGCTCATGGGTGGGTACACGCCCGCGTCGCAACCTGTGACCCGGTGCCCCGCCTCACGCGCCAGCGCCGCCAGCCCGCCCATGAATGTGCCGCAAATGCCTAAGATGTGAATGTGCATGGGAGTGGATTATCGGCCCCCGGCGTGGGTGGCGCTGGCGCGCTACCATGCCAACCATGAACGACACACTCACACAGGAAATTGCCACCGCCACCGCTGCGCTGGTGGTGGACGAAGGGCTGGAGTACGGCCCCGCCAAGCGCCGTGCGCTCAAGGTGCTGGGCCTGCCGCCGCGCACGCCGCTGCCCAACAACAACGAAGTGGAAGCGGCGGTGCGCGAGCACATCGCCATTTTTTGTGCCGATACCCAACCCGCTGAGTTGCACGCCTTGCGCGAGTTGGCGCTGGTGTGGATGGAGCGGCTGGCCGAATTCCGGCCTCACTTGGGCGGCGCGGTGTGGCATGGCACCGCCACCGCGTTGAGCGACATCTACCTGCAACTGTTTTGCGACGACCCCAAGGCACTGGAAATCACCCTCATCAACCAAAACGTGGACTACGATGCCACCACCGTCAACGGCCTGCACGGCAACGAGGTCGAAGCCCTGAGCCTGAGCAGCCGCTGCGAGGCGCTGCACACCTGGGTCGGTATCCACTTGCTGGTGAACGATGCAGACGATTTCCGGGGTGCTTTGTTGCCCGACGAGCTGGGCCGCAAACCGCGCGGTAACGTGCAAGAGGTGCGCCAGCGTTTGCAGGCCGAGGCCAGTGTATGAACCGCCGTCAATATTTGCGTGCAGGTGTTGCGGTGGGGGTGGGGTGGTGCTGGGGTGCGTTGCCTGTGCAGGCGCAGGCCATCGACTGGTGGGGCCAAGTGTGGCCGGGGCCACAGGGCGAGCGCGTGGCCGCGCAGCATTTTTGGGGCCGTCCGCTGCTGGTGAATTTTTGGGCCACGTGGTGCCCACCGTGCGTGCAGGAATTGCCGTTGCTCAACACCTTTTACCGCGAACAGCGCACGCGCGGCTGGCAGGTGCTGGGGCTGGCGGTGGACCAACCCGGCGCGGTGCAGCGTTTCTTGCAGCAACGGTCATTGGATTTTCCGGTCGCGTTGGCGGGTTTGGGGGGGACTGAACTTAGCCGCCAATTGGGCAATGCCAACAGCGGGTTGCCGTTTACCGCCGTGTTCAATGCCCAAGGCGCGCTGGTGGCCACCAAATCGGGCCGGGTGTACCTTGGGGATTTGAATGCCTGGGTGGCGGCGCTGCCAACCTGATATGGCCAAAGTGGGTATGATTCC
>JBLIZX010000103.1:0-11586 GCA_048860285.1 Macromonas sp.
GGGCATGCGTCAGCTGACGCGCAAGACGTGCGATGAGCTGGTGAGCATTCCGATGCGCGGCGCGGTAGAAAGCCTCAACGTGTCGGTGGCCAGTGGGGTGTGTTTGTACGAGGCGTTGCGTCAGCGCAGCTGATTTACACCAACCCGAATGCGCCCAGCAAGGCACCCGCACCCAGCAGCCACAGCAGGTGTAACTTGGTGCGCCAGACCAGCAGCGTGACCACGGCGGTGAGCAGCCACAGCGGCCAGTCTGTGGTCGGGTTGGCGTGGGCACTACTCAACACCCAACCCGTGGCCAGCAGCAGGGCCACCACCAGCGGGGCCAGCCCTTGCTTGAAGGCCTTGACCCCGCGCTTTTCGCGGTGCCGGTGCGCCCATTGTGTGGCGGTGTAGGTCAGCACCGACGAGGGCAGCAGAATTGCTACCATGCACAGCAACAGGCCCAGAAGCCCCAGTGGCCATGCCGTTGAGCCTGCGGCATGGCCTCCGCCGGCGTTGATGCCGATGTGCCAGCCCATCAGGCCCACAAACAAAATATTGGGGCCGGGCGCAGCCTGTGCCAAGGCAATCGAGGCCGTGAATTGTGCGTCGGTCAGCCAGCCTTGCTGTACGACAAGGTAGCGGTGCATGTCCGGTGAGGTGGTGATGGCCCCACCCACCGCCAGCAGCGACAGCGACAAAAAATGCAAAAACAGTTGCCACCAGTCGGTGGCGTGCAGCGTCAGGTTCATGGTTGTTGGGTGGGGGCTACGCGGCCCAGACAGCGCCAGGCCCACGCAAAGGCCAGCACACCCAGCCCCAGCAGCACCCACGCCAGCGGCCAGCGCAACCAGGCAATGCCCACAAACATCAGTGTGCCCAGCATCCAGCAGGCGGTGTGGCCCATCACATTTTGGCGCAGGGCCGGTACCAGTTTGAGGCCGGTGGCGGCAATCAGGCCCGCCGCCACCGCACCCATGCCACGCAAGGCCCCCAGCGCCACGGGGTGGTCGGCCACGCTGGCAAAGGCCACCGCCAGCACCAGAATCACCAGCAGCGGAAAACACAGCATCCCTGCCAGTGCCGCCAGCGCGCCCAACAGGCCAAAGTGGCGGCCCCCCAGCATCAGCGCCAGGTTGATGACATTGGGGCCGGGCAGGATTTGGGCTACGGCCCATTCCTCGACAAATTGCTCGCGCGTGAGCCATTGCTTGCGCTCCACCACCTCGCGTTGCACCACCGCCAGCACGCCGCCAAACCCTTGCAAGGCCAGCCAGCTGAACGACCAAAACAGATCGGCACACGAGCGTGGTTGTTGCGGTGCGTGGGTGGCAGGATGTGACGTAGGGGCGTGGAGTGGCATAAGCGACACAGATGGAACAGCAACGTTGTCAGATGGTCATGCCACCGTCCACGCTGATGACGGCACCGTTGATGTAGCTGGCTTCGTCGCTGGCCAGAAAGGCGTACACATTGGCAATTTCTTCCGGTTCGCCCAAGCGTTTGAGCGGCACCTTGGCTTCCATGCTTTGTAGCACGTTTTCAGGCATGGCTTTGACCATCGGGGTGGTGATGAAGCCGGGAGCCACCGCGTTGACGCGCACGCCTTTGGCCCCGAGTTCGCGGCTCCAAGTTTTGGTAAAGCCAATCACGCCAAATTTGGTGGCAGCGTAGTTAGTCTGGCCAAAGGTACCGTAAATACCCACCACGCTGGAGGCGTTGACAATAGACCCCGAACCTTGTGCCACCATCACATCTGCCACGGTTTGCGCGCAGTGGAACACACCGCGCAGGTTCACGTCGATCACGCGGTCAAATTGGGCCAGTGTCATCTTTTGCAGGCGCGCGTCTTGCGTGATGCCCGCGTTGTTGATCAGCACATCGATGCGGCCAAAGCGTTCCTTGACCTGGGCCACCACGCTTTCCACCTGCTCGCGGTTCGTCACGTCCATCACATAGCCAGTGGCCTGTGCTCCAGTGGCTTCGCACTGTGCCACCACTTGGTCGATGCCCGCTTGTTGCACATCGCACACCACCACAATGGCCCCTTCACGGGCGAACTTGAGCGCGGTGGCTTCGCCAATGCCTTGTGCGGCACCGGTGATCAAACTGACTTTGCCTTCGAGACGTTTCATGGGAGGAATCCAGTTAAGTGGGGAAAAACACAGGAGTGGCGGCACCTTGGAGCGGTCGCCGGTCACATGATAGCTTCTGCTTGGCCCGCTGCCACGCGCTTGGCCTACACTTTGCGCGTCGCAGCTTGCCACAGAAGGGGCTGCATGACGCACGCAAGGAGACTGAACATGGGCAAACACGGTTCCAACAGCAACATGCTGGTGGTACTCGGTACTGGGGGCACCATTGCTGGCCGCGCCGTGCGCCCGGACGACCATACTGGCTATGCCGCGGGCCAAGTGTCGGTGGCCGCACTGCTGGAGGGCATTCCGGTGCCGTTGGGTTGCCAAGTGGAGCACGAGCAGGTGGCCCAAATCGACAGCAAAGACATGGGGCCTGCCGTGTGGAAGCTTTTGCTGGCGCGTTTGCAGCACCATTTGCAACGGCCCAATGTGGCGGGTGTGGTGGTGACGCACGGTACCGACACACTGGAAGAAACCGCTTACCTTTTGCAACGGGTGTTGTGCCCTGCCAAGCCGGTGGTGTTGACGTGTGCGATGCGCCCGGCGACCGCGTTGGTGCCCGACGGGCCACAAAATTTGGCCGATGCGCTGGTGGTGGCAGCACACCCCGGAGCGTGCGGCGTGGTAGCCGTGTGTGCCGGACGCGTTCATCGGGCCGACGCGGTGCAGAAGGTGCATCCGTACCGGTTGGATGCGTTCGACTCGGGCGACGCTGGCCCGCTGGGGCAGGTGGAACAAGGTCGTTTGACACTGTGGCGGGATTGGCCTGATGCTGCCGCATCCAGTCTTTGCGACCAAGGCATTCCGCAGAAGCCGTTGCCGCTTATCCCAGACCTGTTGTGGCCGCGCTTGCTGGCCGAAGCAGCGTGGCCGCGTGTGGAAGTGCTGGTCAGCCACGCGGGGGCGGATGGCACGTTGGTGCGGGCTTTGCTGGCTTACACTGGCCCCAATATTGCGCCTTTGCGTGGCTTGGTGGTGGGGGGCACTGGCAATGGCACGTTACACCAAGATTTGGCGGCAGCATTGCAACAAGCACAAGCCCAAGGTGTGGTGGTGTGGCGCACCACGCGCTGTGTAGAAGGCCGCCTGGTGGTCAGTGACCCACACACCGAAGCCATACCCACCGTCTCAATGCCGTTGGTCAAGGCCCGGTTGGCCTTGCAGTTGGCACTGCTGGGCGATATGCCGCATTGAACCTACCGATGGCCGATGTAACCATGCAACGGCCCAAAAAATGACCACCACCGCCACATGGTGGCAGGAGGTGGCCGCAGGGGTGCAGAAACCGGGTTATTCCGCCAACGCTGCAAAAGCGCGTGCGGTAATTTCTTCCACGGTGCCAGTGCCGCTGATAGCACGGTATTTGGGCGCAGCAGCCGGTTCGGTCGCCGCCCAGGCGCTGTAGTAATCGACCAGCGGACGGGTTTGGGCGCTGTACACGTCCAAACGCTTTTTCACCGTTTCTTCCTTGTCGTCGTCGCGTTGCACCAGCGGCTCGCCAGTCACGTCGTCCACACCGTCCACTTTGGGCGGGTTGAACTTGACATGGTAGGTGCGGCCAGAGGCCGGGTGCGAGCGGCGACCACCCATGCGTTCGATGATGGCATCGAACGGCACGTCAATTTCCAGCACGTAGTCCAACTTGACACCTGCGGCCTTCATGGCATCGGCTTGCGGAATGGTGCGCGGGAAGCCGTCGAACAAGAAACCGTTGGCGCAATCGGATTGGGCAATGCGGTCTTTGACCAAGTTGATGATCAGTTCATCGCTGACCAACCCACCCGCGTCCATCACTTTTTTGGCTTCCAGGCCCAGCGGGGTACCCGCTTTGACCGCAGCGCGCAGCATGTCGCCGGTGGAAATCTGGGGGATGCCATATTTTTGGCAGATGAAGTTGGCTTGGGTGCCTTTGCCAGCGCCGGGTGCGCCCAACAGAATCAATCGCATGGTGTTCCTTTTGTGTGATGGCGGCCAGCGGCGTTTGGTGCAACCGTTCGAAGCTACCGTGCCCGCAGGCCGAAAACAAGCAATCTGTAAGAATACACGGGCAAGCCTGACGCATCCTTACAGACCCTGACGGCCCCCAGCCAGAGGGGGCCAGCGGCGGCGCAGCTTACAGGCTGGCCAGCGCAGCGTTGAAGGTGGCGCTGGGGCGCATCACAGCTTCGAGCTTGGCAGCATCCGGCAGGTAGTAACCGCCAATGTCCACCGCGTGGCCTTGCACCGAGTTCAGTTCTTCCACGATCTTGGCTTCGTTGTCGGCCAAGGTTTGGGCCAACGGGGCAAACTTGGCCGCGAGTTCGGCATCTTCGGTTTGCGTGGCCAGCTCTTGTGCCCAGTACAAGCTCAGGTAGAACTGGCTGCCACGGTTGTCCAATTGGCCCGTGCGCGGGCTGGGGCCTTTGTTGTTGTCCAGCAGCTTGCCGGTGGCCGCGTCCAGCGTTTTGGCCAGCAGTTTGGCGCGTGGGTTGTGTTCTTTGATGCCCATGTCTTCCAGCGACACAGCCAACGCCAAGAATTCACCCAACGAGTCCCAGCGCAGGTGGTTCTCTTCCACCAGTTGTTGCACGTGTTTCGGAGCCGAGCCGCCTGCGCCGGTTTCGTACATGCCACCACCGGCCATCAACGGCACGATGGACAGCATCTTGGCCGAGGTGCCCAGTTCCATGATGGGGAACAGGTCGGTCAGGTAGTCGCGCAGGATGTTGCCGGTGGCGCTGATGGTGTCTTGGCCACGGATCACGCGCTCCAGCGTGTAGCGCATGGCACGCACTTGGCTCATGATCTGGATGTCCAAGCCGGTGGTGTCGTGCTCGTGCAGGTACATCTTGACCTTGGTGATGAGCTGGGCTTCGTGCGGACGGTAAGCGTCGAGCCAGAACACCACGGGCATGCCGGAGTTGCGGGCGCGGTTCACGGCCAACTTGACCCAGTCGCGGATAGCGGCATCCTTGACTTGGCACATGCGCCAGATGTCGCCTTGCTCCACATGTTGGCTCAGCAGCACTTCACCGGTGTTGAGGTCGGTGATGTTGGCCACGCCGTCTTCCGGGATTTCAAAGGTCTTGTCGTGCGAGCCGTATTCTTCGGCTTGTTGTGCCATCAGACCCACGTTGGGCACCGTGCCCATGGTCTTGGGATCGAACGCGCCGTGCCATTTGCAGAAGTTGATCATCTCCTGGTAAATGCGGGCGAAAGTCGATTCGGGCATCACGGCCTTCACGTCTTTCAGGCGGCCATCGGCACCCCACATCTTGCCGCCGTTGCGGATCATGGCGGGCATGGATGCGTCAACGATGATGTCGTTGGGCGAGTGGAAGTTGGTGATGCCTTTGGCCGAATCGACCATGGCCAGTTCGGGGCGGTGTTCGTGGCAGGCGTGCAGGTCGCGTTTGATTTCGTCGCGTTGGCTTTGTGGCAGGGTTTCGATCTTGTTGTACAGATCCACCATGCCGTTGTTGACGTTCACGCCCAGTTCTTCAAAGGTCTTGGCGTGTTTCTCGAACGCTTCTTTGTAGAAGATTTTGACGCAGTGGCCGAACACGATGGGGTGCGACACCTTCATCATGGTGGCTTTGACGTGCAGCGAGAACATCACGCCGGTTTTGCGTGCGTCTTCGATTTCTTTTTCGTAGAAAGCGACCAGAGCTTTCTTGCTCATGAACATGCTGTCGATGACTTCACGGTCGAGCAGGGAGACTTTTTCTTTCAGAACGATGGTCTTGCCGCTCTTGGTGATCAGCTCCATCTTCACGTCGCGGGCGCGGTCCAGCGTCATGGACTTTTCACCGTGGTAGAAGTCACCGGCGTGCATGTGCGAGACGTGGGTGCGCGAGGCTTGGCTCCATTCGGCCATGCTGTGCGGGTTTTTGCGGGCGTATTCTTTGACGGCGCGCGGTGCGCGGCGGTCGGAGTTGCCCTCGCGCAGTACCGGGTTCACCGCCGAGCCCAAGCATTTGTTGTAACGGGCGCGAATGGCTTTTTCTTCGTCGGTCTTGGGCTGTTCCGGAAAGTCGGGAATGGCGTAGCCTTTGTCTTGCAGCTCTTTGATGGCGGCTTTGAGTTGGGCTACCGAGGCCGAAATGTTGGGCAGCTTGATGATGTTGGCTTCGGGGCGCAGTGTGAGTTTGCCCAATTCGGCCAAGGTGTTGGGGGCGCGTTGTGCTTCGGTCAAAAAGTCCGGAAATTCGCCCAGAACGCGGCTGGCCACGGAGATGTCGGCTTCTACAAAATCAACACCAGCGGGTTTGGCAAAGGTGCGGATGATGGGCAGAAAGGATGCGGTTGCCAGACGTGGCGCTTCGTCGGTGAGGGTGTAAACGATTTTGGAAGTCTCAGAAGCCATGGTTGTCCTCTTTTAAGGTTGTTGCTCAAGGGAAAAATGGTGCCTGCATTATCACCGACTGCTCAGCAGTGCCCGCACCCGGGCCAGGTCTTCGGGGGTGTCTACGCCAGCAGCGGGTGCGTGGGGGGCTATGTGCACCGCAATGCGGTGGCCGTGCCACAGCACGCGCAGTTGCTCCAGCGATTCGCATTGTTCTATTGGTGCGGCAGACAATTGCGGGAACTGCTTTAAAAATCCCGCCCGGTAGGCGTAGATGCCGATGTGGCGCAACGCGGCAGGGGCGTGTGGCAGGGCTGGAGTGGCTGTGCCTGTGGGTGGCGGTGGGCCATCTCGCCACCACGGAATGGGTGCGCGGCTGAAGTACAGCGCCTGTCCAACGTGGTTGCACACGACTTTGACCACGTTGGGATTGTGAAAGTCTTGCACGTCGCGGATGGCGTGGGCGGCGGTGCTCATCACACAGTCGGGGTGTGCGCGCAGTGCTTGCGCTACCGCTGCAACCAGGTCGGGATCTATCAGCGGTTCATCGCCTTGCACGTTGACGACGATGGTGTCATCGTGCCAACCCAGTTGGGTGCAGGCTTCGGCCAAGCGGTCGCTGCCGGAGGGGTGGTCGGTGCGGGTCAGGATGGCGGGCACTTGTGCTGCTGCACAAGCGGCCACAATGGTGGCATCATCGGCGGCCACCACGCAGTGTTGGGCACCGCTGTGCATGGCCCGTTGCGCCACCCGCACGATCATGGGCACTCCCGCCAGATCGGCCAACGGCTTGTTGGGCAGGCGGGTGGAGGCCAGCCGTGCCGGGATCAGCACCGAAAACGCGACGGTGTTCGATTCAGGTACGCTCATGCGGCCACCAAGGGACTGGGAGCGGGCAGATGGGCCAGTTCGTCGTCGGTGATGGGGCGGGCTTCGTTTTCCAGCATGACGGGAATACCATCGCGCACGGGGTAAGCCAAGCGTGCGCTGCGCGATATCAGCTCTTGCGTCTCGCGTTGGTAGACCAACGGGCCTTTGGTCACGGGGCAGACCAGCAATTCAAGTAGTTTGGCATCCATGGTGGGATGATAACTTTTCCAGACACGTATCCACCGCTGCTAGAAAGGCGGGGTCGGGATTTTGTTGCAGCGGTACGGCCCATACCGCCAGCGTTGGCGTTGGCCCTGCCAGCAGTGGGAACAGTTTGACCGCGTCCTTTTCGGTACACAGCCACACAAAGCCGGGAGCAAGGGCCGCGTGCAGATCGGTGCCGTTGGCGTGGTCGGGCAGGGCCACGGTGTGGGCCAGCTGCAACCCGCGTGCCCGCAGCATGTCAAAAAATACCTCGGGCTGTGCGATGCCTGCCAAGGCGGCCAGCGGTGGGTGGGTGTTGGGGGTGTGTGTCCAGTCTTGCAGGCGGTGGTGGGTGCCGTTGGGGGCAATGGCGTGTTCGGCCAGTTGGCGTTGTGCGTAAAACACCGGGTAAGGGCTGGCCAACTGGGGTGGGGTGTGGGTGTCGTGTCGCACGTTGCACAGCACCAGCATGGCGCTGTCACCCCAAGCAGGGGCGGGCCAGGGTTCGCGCAGCAGGCCAGCGGGCAGCAGCCAGCCATTGCCGGTGCCGCGTTCGTCGAACACGACGATGGTCAGGTCGCGCGCCAGCCGCCAGTGTTGCATGCCATCGTCGCTGACGATGAGGTTGACTTCGGGGTGGTGTTGGAGCAGTGCTTGTGCGGCGGCCACGCGGTGGCGGCCCACCCACACGGGCACGCCAGTCAGGCGGGCCAGCAGCCGGGGTTCGTCGCCATCGCTGGGGTGCGGATGTTGCAAGGACACGGCGTGTACCGCAGCCGGGCCATCAGCCCCCGATGCCCCATACCCACGCGATACGATGCCGGGCCGCCAACCGCGCGTTTGCAAATGCCGCACCAACCCGGCCACGGTGGGGGTTTTGCCCGTGCCGCCCACCACCACGTTGCCGACCACCACCACGGGCACCGGCAAGCGCGTACTGTGTTGCGAACCGTGTTGGTAACGCCAGCGTTGCAGCCACAGCAAACCACCGTACAACGCCGCCAGCGGGCGCAAGGCCCAGGCCGTCAAGCCGCGTGTTTGCCAAGCGCGCAACAGGTGCTTGGCCAAGAGGGAGCGGGTAGCGGACACAGCGCAGGTGTGCAAGCGTGGCGTTAACGTGTGGAGGCGGTGGTGGCAAAGGTGATGTGGCTCAGGCCACTGCGTCGGGCTGCGTCCATCACGTTGATGACCGACTGGTGCGTGGCGGCGGCATCGGCGTTGATGACCACCACGGGTTGGGCATTGCCCGTGGCGGTTTCGCGCAACAGCCGCACCAAGGCCTCTACCGAGGCCACTTCCAGCACCTTGCCGTTGATGGCGTAGCGGCCATCGTGGGCCACTGCCACCACAATTTCTTGCGGTTTGGACTGTACGGCCTCCGCGTTGGCGGCGGGCAGGTTGATTTGCAGTTCGCGGAACTTGTTGTAGGTGGTGGTCAGCATCAAAAAGATCAGCACCACCAGCAGAATGTCGATGAATGGGATCAAATTGATCTCGGGTTCATCGCGTTCATGGTTGCGAAAATTCATGGCGCGCTCGGGCGGCTGGGTTTGGCCTCGGCACGGCGCAGCGTAAGCAGGTGTTGTGCAAAACGCTCGGCGGCCACTTCGAGTTGCAGCAAATAACCGTCGATACGGGCACGGAAGTAGCGCCAAAAAATCAGCGCTGGAATGGCCACGATCAGGCCAAACGCGGTGTTGTACAGCGCCACCGAGATGCCGTGTGCCAATTGGGCTGGATCACCACCGCCCCCCGCGCTGTTTTGTGCGCCAAAAATCTCGATCATGCCGATCACGGTGCCCAGCAATCCCAGCAACGGGGCCGCCGAGGCAATGGTGGCCAGTGCCCCCAAGTAGCGTTGCAGTTGAGCGGCGGCGAGTTTGCCTGCTCCTTCCAGTTCGGTGTGCAGGGCCTCTGGGCTGGCATGTGGGTTGGTGTGCAGGGCCTTGAAGCCGCTGGCCAGCACACCGCCCAGCACCGAGTTGCGTTCCAGCTTGGCCACCACGTCTGGCGTGGGCACAGCACTGTGTGAGGCGGCAATGGCCTCGTCGAGCAAGCGCGGTGGCACGATGCGTGCGCTCTTGAGGCTGATGAAGCGTTCAATTACCAAGGCCAAGCCCAAAATGGAGCAAATGATCAGCGGCCAGATGGGCCAGCCAGCGGCTTGTAGGATGGACAGCAACGTAAATCTCCGGGGCGGCACGGTGCCGCGTGCAAACACAACAGCCGCCGATTATGGCGCAGCGCAAGGCATAGTCCCGTCCCGCACAAGGGCGCTGGCTTGTTCCTACAATAGCAGCAGGCTGGTTCAGCCCATTTTCCAACTGTTCAACTTTTACAGGAATTTTTTCACATGGAACATACCCTGCCGCCTCTGCCGTACGCCATCGACGCGCTGGCTCCGCATTACAGCCAAGAAACGCTGGAGTTCCACCACGGCAAGCACCACAATGCCTACGTGGTCAACCTGAACAACCTGCAAAAGGGCACCGAATTTGAAAATATGGACTTGGAGTCCATCGTCAAAAAGTCCAGCGGTGGCATCTACAACAACGCTGCCCAGATTTGGAACCACACTTTCTTCTGGAATTGCATGGCCCCCAACGGTGGTGGCGAGCCGACCGGCGCGTTGGCCGATGCCATCAACGCCAAGTGGGGTTCTTACGCTGCGTTCAAGGAAGCGTTTGTCAAGAGCGCCGTGGGCAACTTTGGTTCTGGCTGGACTTGGCTGGTGAAGAAGGCCGACGGTTCGGTGGACATCGTCAACACCGGCGCTGCTGGCACCCCCCTGACCACCGAAGACAAAGCCTTGTTGACTGTGGACGTGTGGGAACACGCTTACTACATCGATTACCGCAACCTGCGCCCGAAGTTTGTTGAAACTTTCCTGAACCACTTGGTGAACTGGTCGTTCGCTGAAGCCAACTTCGCCTGAGCGAAGTTGCCAACACTGGCATCCACACAAAAAGCCCAACACCGTTGGGCTTTTTTTACGCCGATGGAGGGTGTACCGTTTTCGGAGTCGCCCAATAGGCTCGGCCCGTCATGTGTTCGGCAAAGTTCAACAGGTGCCGTACACCCACACAGGTGCTGGGGTCGCTGTTCCACGTCTGTTCCAACTCGCGCAGCGATGTGGTGTGTTGCCGCGTGCGGGGTTGGGACAAGTCGGCCACGTCCATGCTCCAATCGCCAAAGTGGCGCTGTGCAATCTCGCCTTTAAAGTGGACGTACAGGGTGTGATGTCGGCGGGATTTGCACACCCGTTCTATCACCTGTTCCAGCCCTTGCCGGGGCCCTTCCAGGTACTGGAAGAAATTGCCATCGTGGTACAGCAGCACGCCCGTCACATCCACGGTGGCGTTGAATGTCTTGGAGTCTTGCACGATACTGTTCAAGTCCGTGCCGGACATGGGGCGTGCGGCGGTGCTGACGTAGGTCAGCCCGGTCAGTTGGTGGGGAGTGGCTGGAGCTTCTGCGCCACTGGGGGTGTCGGTGCAGTCGTCCTCGGCGTAGGGGATGGCAGCCCCCGGCAATATCACCCAAAATTCGGTGCCCACGCCTTCGCTGCTGTTGAAGCCCATTTCACCTTGCATTTGCCGCACGATGCGCTGGGCAATCGTCAGGCCAATGCCCGTGCCCTCAATCCCGCTGTGTTCGGCGGCTCCGCGCTCGAATGGGGCAAACACCGTGTGGTATTGGTGGGCCGGAATGCCGTAGCCGGTGTCCTGCACCGACAACCGCACCCGGCTGTCCGGTTGTACGCTGGCCGTGATTTGCACGTGACCGTGGTCGCGGTTGTATTTGATGGCGTTGGACAGCAAATTGAGCACGACTTGGTGCAGGCGTTGCTCATCGGCCAACACGCCGATAGCGGGGATCTGTACGTGCCACCGTATGCCTTTGGCCTGGGCCAAGGGGGCGAGTTGCTGTATGCAGTTGCGGGCGGACGCTTCCAGCGCCAACGGCTCGATGTCCAAGCTCATGCGGCCTGCGTTGATTTTGTTCAGGTCGAGCAAATCGTTGATCAGCGCCAGCATGCGCTGACTGGCTTTTTCAATTTCGTCCACGCTG
>JBLIZX010000104.1:0-2348 GCA_048860285.1 Macromonas sp.
GTGCGCGGTCATTGCTGTCCTGCCGGCCCTGGAACCGTGTTTTTTCATGGAAGCTTTGCTTATCTCCACCGGCGTGGTCGCCTTGGCCGAAATTGGCGACAAAACCCAGTTGCTGGCCTTCATCTTGGCCGCACGCTTTAAAAAACCCCTGCCCATCATCCTCGGTATTCTGGCCGCCACCGTGGTCAACCACGGCTTGGCCGGTGCGCTGGGGGCGTGGGTGACCTCGGTGCTCACCCCCGAGGTGTTGCGCTGGGTGTTGGGGGCCTCGTTCATCGGCATGGCCATCTGGACGCTGATTCCCGACAAAATCGAGGAAGAAGAAACCCAGGTGGCCCAAAAACTGGGTGTGTTTGGTGCCACGCTGGTTACGTTCTTTCTGGCCGAAATGGGCGACAAAACCCAAATTGCCACCGTGGCGATGGCCGCCCAATTTGCCACGCCCGTGCTGGTGGTGATAGGCACCACGCTGGGCATGTTGATTGCCGACGTGCCCGCCGTGTTTGTGGGCGACAAGTTTGCCAACCGCATCCCCATGAAGCTGGTACACAGCATTGCCGCTGGCATTTTCGCTGTGCTGGGCATTGCCACGCTGTTGGGTGCGGGCAAGGGGCTGGGCTTCTAGTCAGGGTACGACGCACACCCGGTTGCGGCCTGTGGTTTTGGCTTGGTACATGGCTTGGTCGGTGCGTTTGAGAGCGGTGTCGATGGACTCGTGGGGGTTGGCCGCTTGCAGCACTGTCACACCCAAGCTGATGGTGAAGCGCAGCGGGGCAGGTGGCGTACTGGCATCGGCGTTGGGTTGGCCGTCTGTGGCTGCTGTCATGGGCAGCGGTACAGGCAGGGCCAAGTCGGCCACGGCGGCGCGCAGCCGTTCGGCCAATTGCACCGCGCCGTCCAAGTCGGTCAAGGGCAGCAGCACGGCAAATTCTTCGCCACCGAGTCGGCCCAGCAGATCGATTTCGCGCAGTTGCTGCTGCAAGGTTTGTACCAGCGTTTGCAGCACTTGGTCGCCCACATCGTGGCCAAAGTGGTCGTTGATGTGCTTGAAGTGATCCACGTCCAGCATCAGCAGGGCGGCACCACCGCTGGCGCGTTGCATGCGTTGCAGCTCTTGTTCAACCGCATGGGTAAAGGCCCGCCGGTTCAACGCTTGGGTCAGTGGGTCGTGAAAGGCCATGTTGAGCAGCGCCGCTTCGGCCTGTTCGGCGGCCTGTTGCATGCGCTGGGCCCAGCGTTGGTATGCCACCAGTGCCAGTGCCGATGCCAGCATGGCCACACCAAACAGCAGTCCAATTGACCGGTTTTGCTGTTGCCAAGTCCGCAGCACTTGCCGGGTGTCGCGCATGGCGATGGCGGTAAAGTTGTGGCGGATGCTGCCGGTGCCGTTGGGCCGAATGTTGGAGCTGATGTGCAGGTGTTCTGGGTGTGTGGGTACGCTGATGGACGACACCCATTGCTCGGTGTACACCTCGGCCAAGTGTTGCAGCATATCGGCGGTGCTGATGGATGGATGCGCTGAAGCCACGTACGGTTGCCCGCTGTCGTGAACCAGCCCGACCACCATGTCGTCGGTGTAACGCAGCTCGTTCATCAGGTCGCGGAAGAACGTCGGATCGAGTGTGGCCACCACCACGCCGCGCAGTTGGCCGTCGTTGAGCATGGCACGCGACACATTGACCGCCCAAGTGTTGTTGGAAGTCAGGTAGGGGCGCGAAATGAACACGCGAGCGATGTTGTGGTGGACGGTTTGCGCGATTTCCTGAAAAAATGGCCAGTGCGCGTAGTTGCCTCCCACCAAGGTGGGGACGGTGGACAGTTGCACCACACCGTTGCCGTCGAGCACGGTAAAGCTGCGTGTGCCCGGCAGCACGTCCAACACGCGTTGCAGGTGCTCGGTGGCACGCTGTTGGTTGTGTGGGTGTTGTTGCCACACGGGCAAACCCGCCAGCAGCATGTCGAGGGCGTGGTCGGCGGCCTCGATTTCCATTTCCAGCACACGGGCCGCGATTTGGCTTTGCGTGAGCAGTTGCGAGGTTTCGTTGGCCACCGTGGTGTGGCGTTCTGAATCGCGCAGCAGGTACAAGCTGGTGCCCAGCCCCAGCCACAACAGCGCCCACAGCAGCCACGGCCAGCCACGCCGCCAACGTTGGGGGTAAATTTGTGTGGGCAGCGCGTGGCCGGGGGCGTGGTTCATGGCAGTGTGAGCGCAAGCGGAGTCAGTGGCCCCAACTGTCTTTCAGGCCGGTGATGCGGTTGAACACCGGGCGGTCGGCGGTGTGGTCGTGGCGGTCGGCCACAAAGTAGCCGTGGCGCTCGAACTGGAACTTGTCGTCGGGCCGCGCCTG
>JBLIZX010000105.1:0-4043 GCA_048860285.1 Macromonas sp.
CCGTCAGCCCCTGCTGCGCCGCCAAACTTTGCCGGATCGCGATCACCGAGGTCGGGATCAACGTGATGCCCGCCGTGTTAAGCACGAGGAACATGATCATCGGGTTGCTGGCGGTGTCGGGCTGGGGGTTGAGCGTTTGCAGCTCGCGCATGGCCTGCAAGCCCAGTGGGGTGGCCGCATTGTCCAGCCCCAACACATTGGCACTGAAGTTCATGCTGATGCTGCCCACCGCCGGGTGCCCGGGCGGGATGTCCGGAAAGATGCGCGCAAACAGCGGTGCCAATTGGCGCGCCAACCACGCCATCACTCCGGCCTGTTCGCCTATCTTGAGCACGCCCAGCCACAGGCTCATCACGCCGACCAGCCCGATCGATACCTCAAACCCGGTCTTGGCGCTGTCGAACAATGCGGGCAGCATCCGGCCAAAGACCCCCCAATCGCCTTGCAGCCACTGCCACCAACCCACGGCCACGCCGAGCAAAACAAACACGATCCAGACAATATTGAGCATGGGCGCGGATGGTGCCACAAACCACAACGCCCACCGGGCCAGGGTGGGCGTTGCTGCGGGTGCCTACAAGGTCTCCGCCAAGATCAGGCGTTGAGCTGCTGCTCCAGCGCGTGCAGCACTTGGTAGCACGGCAACACTTTTTGCACGCTGCTGTTGGGCTCGCGGCCTTCGCGGATGGCGGCAAAGAACTCGCGGTCTTGCAGCTCGATGCCGTTCATGCTCACGGCTACCTTGGACACGTCGATCTGCTCTTCCTTGCCGGTGAACAGGTCGTCGTAGCGCGCAATGTAGGTGCCGGTGTCGCCGATGTAGCGGAAGTAGGTGCCCAGCGGGCCGTCGTTGTTGAACGACAGGCTCAGGGTACAAATGGCACCATTGGCGGCTTGGAGCTGGATCGACATGTCCATCGCAATCCCCAGCACCGGATGAATCGGGCCTTGAATGGCATTGGCCTTCACAATCGGGCTGTTGGCCTGGTAAGCAAACAGGTCAACGGTGTGGGCAGCGTGGTGCCACAGCAGGTGGTCGGTCCAGCTGCGGGCCTGGCCCAGCGCGTTGGTGTTGGTGCGGCGGAAGAAGTAGGTCTGCACATCCATTTGCTGGATGTTGAATTCACCGGCTTGCACCTTGTTGTGAATCCACTGATGGCTGGGGTTGAAACGGCGGGTGTGCCCCACCATCGCCACCAGGCCCGTTTCTTGTTGCAGGCGGGCCACTTCTTCACCGGCCTTGAGTTCGTCGCACAGCGGGATTTCCACTTGCACGTGCTTGCCCGCTTGCAGGCAGGCGATGGACTGGCTGGCGTGCATCTGCGTGGGGGTACACAGAATCACGGCATCGACTTCCTTGATCTTCAAGGCATCGTCCAAGTCGGTGGTCACGTGCTTGATGCCATACTTGTCGGCCACTTCCTGGGTCTTGGCCAGATCGCGGCTGATGAGCGACACCACTTCCACGTCGGGAATGTTCTTGATACCGTCCAGGTGCTTAATACCGAAAGCGCCGGCACCGGCGAGAGCGACTTTGATGGTCATAAGGTTGACTCCAGTAAAAGGTTATTGGTTCTCAAGAATGACGTGGCCGACAGCGGTGTTGGACGCGGGCACGTGGTAGAAGCGGTGCACCAGCTTCGGGGCCGGACCACCGGCTACATCGGCCATCGCGCCGCGTGCAATCAGCCACATCACCAGCTCGATGCCTTCGCTGCCGGCTTCGCGCACGTAGTCGATGTGCGGGGTCTGGGCGCAGGCCTTGGGGTCGTTGATGAGCTGATCCAGCCAGGCGTTGTCCCACTCGCGGTTGATGAGACCTGCACGTGCGCCTTGCAACTGGTGGCTCATGCCACCGGTGCCCCAAATGTGAACATTGAGGTCTTCATCGAACGATTCCACCGCCTTGCGGATGGCCTGACCCAACGCAAAACAACGCTGGCCACTCGGCACGGGGTACTGCACCACGTTGACGGCGAACGGGATCACCGGGCAAGGCCAAGCGTCTTTCTTCGGATCGAGTTCGCCGCACATCAGGCTCAACGGCACGGTCAAACCGTGATCCACGTCCATCTTGTTGACGATGGTGAGGTCAAAGTCCTGCTGGATCACGCTTTGCGCGATGTGGCTGGCCAGCTCCGGGTGGCCTTTGACCACCGGCACCGGACGCGGGCCCCAACCTTCATCGGCGGGCTGGTACTCAGCGGCGGTACCAATCGCAAAGGTTGGGATCAAATCCAAGCTGAACGCGGTGGCGTGGTCGTTGTAAACCAAGAAAATGACATCGGGCTTGTTGTCCTTCATCCACTGCTTGGAGAAGTCGTAGCCCGCAAAGACCGGCTTCCAGTAGTCGTCCTGGGTTTTACCCAAGTCCAGCGCAGCACCAATGGCCGGCACGTGGGAGGTGTAAACAGAGGCGGTGATTTTGGCCATGTTCGGGGTGTCCTTATGCGGTTTTGGCACCAGCGCCCTGGGGCTGGCGGTGCGGCTGGGCATCGCCGTCTTCGCCCAAATAACGGTTGCCCTCGGCGCTGCGGCCACCGGCCAGCATCATGGCGCGGTACTCGTCTTCGGTCATGCCGGTCATGGAGCCCGCCATTTGCTGGAAGCTCTTGCCGTCGGTGGCACCGATCTTGGCCAAAAAGTAGATGTTGCCGCCGGTGCGCATGCACCAGTTCAGGTCGCGCGCCAGCACGGCCTGTTTCTGCTCCTCGGTCATCGGCCACTCGTCGAGGTAGGCACGCTCGTCGGCCTTGAAGCGGTCGCGGTTCTCGGCCTTCATCAGGCTCATGCAGAACTGGTTGAGCCAGTAGCCTTTGCGGCTTTGCTCGGCATCAAAGATGATGGTGCCGGGCACGTCCTTGTAGGGTTTGTCCAATGCCATTCAGATCTCCTCGGGCCAGTACAGGCGCATCGGGTTGTCCACCAGCAACTTGCGTTGCAGTTCGGCGGTGGGCGCAATGTGCGGGATGAAGTCCACCAGCAGGCCGTCGTCGGGCATGTGGTCTTTCAGGTTGGGGTGCGGCCAATCGGTGCCCCACAGCACGCGGTCGGGGAATTCTTCCACCACGCGGCGCGCGAAGGGCACCACGTCGCGGTAAGCGGCTTGTTCGCCGTCCAGCGCCTTGGGGCCGGTCACGCTCAGACGCTCGGGGCAGCTGACCTTGCTCCACACGTTCTGGTGCTCGCGCATGAACTTGAGGAACAGCTCGAATTCGGGGCCGTCGATGGGCTTGCTCACGTCCGGGCGGCCCATGTGGTCCACCACCACGGTGGTGGGCAGCGCGGTGAAGAAGTCCCACAACTCGGGCAGATCCACCGCCTCGAAGTAGATGACCACGTGCCAGCCCAGCTTGGCGATGCGGCCCGCAATCTCCATCAGCTCGTCTTTGGGCGTGAAGTCCACCAGACGCTTGACGAAGTTGAAGCGCACGCCGCGCACGCCAGCGTCGTGCAGAGCTTGCAGTTCCTCATCGGTGATGCTGCGCTTGACGGTGGCCACGCCACGCGCCTTGCCACCGCTGCTCAAACAGGCATCGACCATCGCGCGGTTGTCGGCACCGTGGCAGGTGGCTTGCACCACCACGTTGCGGGCAAAGCCCAAATGGTCGCGCAGGGCGTACAACTCGTGCTTGGTTGCATCACACGGGGTGTACTTGCGCTCAGGCGCGTACGGAAACTCTGCACCCGGCCCAAACACGTGGCAATGCGCGTCCACAGCGCCTGCGGGCAACTGGAATTTGGGCTTGCTGGGGCCGGTGTACCAGTCCAGCCAGCCAGCGGTTTTGGTGAAGTCACCAGAAGTCGGTTTACTCATGGTGGCTCCTTTAGTCGATGTAGCGCAGGCCAGCGGCGGCCAGCGGCTCGCGCATCTTGTACATGTCCAACCCCAACACGCCAGCGGCCAATTTGGCGCGTTTTTCGCCCTCAAAGCTCTCGCGCTTTTGGGCCGCTTCCAGTGTTTGCACCGCCTTGGCGGCGGGCACGCAGACCACGCCATCGTCGTCGGCCACAATCACGTCGCCCGGTGTGACCAGCATCCC
>JBLIZX010000106.1:0-3607 GCA_048860285.1 Macromonas sp.
GTGGTGGAGGTGTTGCCCGCGCGGCATTCGGTGCCCGCCGTGGGTTATGCCATCGACACCCCGCAGGGGCATTGGGTGTTTACCGGCGACACCGAGCGCAACCCAGCGTTCTGGCAACGCATCAACCAGATGCAGGTGGCCATGCTGGTGATAGAGACCGCCTTCAGCCAGCACGAAGCCGGGTTGGCGCACCTGAGCCTGCACCTGTGCCCCGGCGTGCTGGCCGAGGAACTGGCCCAACTGCACGCCAGCGGCACAGGGCAGCGCCCGCCCACGGTGGCCATCAGCCACACCAAGCCCGCCGAAACCGCGCTGATACGCGCCGAGGTGCAGGCGCTGGGCTTGGATCACCTGCATTCACTGGTGTGGCTGGAAGCGGGCCAAGTGTTTGAATTTTGAGTGATACCGCCGTCCCGTGACCCCTGAACCCACCGACTCTCAAGCCGAAGCCCGGTTTTTCCGGGCGCTGCACCACGTCAGCAACCGCATTCACAACACCGACCGGCTGGAGCAAATCATGCTGGAGCTGGCGCAGCCGATCTGCGACCTGTTTGGTGCCGACCGCATGACGCTGTACACGGTCAACGACGCAGGCAACGCGATTGTGTCGCGCGTCAAGACGGGGTTGCAGACCATCCGCGAAATCAAGCTGCCCATCAACGGCTCCAGCGTGGCGGGGTTTGTGGCCTTGCAGCGCCAACTGGTGAACGTGGCCAACGCGCACGACGATGCCGAGATCGCGCGCATCTCGCCCCAACTGGCGTTCCAGAAGGAGGTGGACAAACACTCCGGCTACCACACGCAGCAATTGCTGACCGCACCCGTGCTGCTGGACGACACGCTGTACGGTGTGTTGCAGCTCATCAACACGCGCGATGGCCAACCCTTTGCCGCCACCGCCGAAGTGGGCGTGCAGGAGCTGTGCGACACGCTGGCGATTGCCTTCAAACACCGCAAGCCGCCCACGGCGGCACAGGCGCTGGCCGAGCCCAGTGTTTCTGCCATCACCACCGCCCCCGCCCCGGTGGCCGCTACACCGTACAGCCCCAACCCGATGCAGCACCGCTACCAGTGGCTGGTGCAACAACACCACCTCAGCGCGGTCACGCTGGCACAGTGTCTGGAACAGGCACGGCAGGAAGGTGTTTCCGCCGAGGAGGTGCTGTTGCAGCACGGCATCGCCACCACCGCGCTGGGCCAAAGTCTGGCCGATTTCTTCGGGGTGCCGTACATGGCATTTCAACCGGGACGGCTGGGGGTAGAGACACTGCACGGCCCGCTCAAGCGCGAATTTGTGCTGGCCCAAGGCTGGCTGCCACTGCAAGAGGACGAACACGGCCTGCACGTGGTGTGTCTGGACCCAGAGGCGGTACGCAACTCGCGCATGGTGCAGCAGGTCTTTCCCAAAACGGGCAGGGTGGTGTACGGCGTGACCACACGGCACGAATTCTTCCAGACGGTGGAACAGTTCTACGGCAGCCCCAGCGGCCCAAGCGTGGACAGCCTGCTGGCCAACTTGGCCGACAACGCAGAAGACGAGTCCATCGATGCCACCGCACTGGCCTCGGCCGCCGCCGACAACGAACTGGTCAAGCTGGTCAACAAAATCGTGGTGGACGCGCACCAACTCGGCGCATCCGACATCCACATCGAGCCCCAACCGGGCCGGGCCAAAACACTGGTGCGTCTGCGCATCGACGGCAGCTTGCGGCCCTACATCGAGGTGCCCGCCAGCTACCGCTCGGCGCTGGTCACACGCATCAAAATCATGTGCGACCTCGACATTGCCGAACGGCGCAAACCGCAGGACGGCAAGATCCAGTTCCGCCGCTTTGGCCCGTTGGACATTGAACTGCGCGTGGCCACCCTGCCCTCCACCGGCGGCCTGGAAGATGTGGTGATGCGCCTGCTGGCCAGCGGTGAGCCCATGTCGCTCCACCAGTTGGGCTTGAGCACGCACAATCTGGAGCGGTTGCTGCCCGTGATTGGCCAGCCGTACGGCCTGTTCTACGTCTGTGGCCCCACCGGCTCGGGCAAAACCACCACACTGCACTCCATCCTCAAGCAGCTCAACACGCCCGAGACCAAGATCTGGACCGCCGAAGACCCGGTGGAAATCACGCAAAAGGGCCTGCGCCAGATCCAGATCAACAAGAAGGCGGGCATCGACTTTGCGATGGTGATGCGGGCGTTTCTGCGCGCCGACCCCGACATCATCATGGTGGGCGAATCGCGCGACCACGAAACGGTGAGCATGGGCATTGAAGCGTCACTGACCGGGCACTTGGTGTTTTCCACCTTGCACACCAACTC
Source organism: Macromonas sp. (assembly GCA_048860285.1). GTDB lineage: Bacteria > Pseudomonadota > Gammaproteobacteria > Burkholderiales > Burkholderiaceae_C > Macromonas_A. The sequence continues at coordinate 2,314 of JBLIZX010000106.1, forward strand.
GGCCCCCGAATCGGTGGTGCGCTTGCTCGACATGGGCATGGACCCGTTCAACTTTGCCGATGCGCTGCTGGGCATTCTGGCGCAACGCCTGACCAAAAAGCTGTGCAGCTGCAAACAAGCCTATGCCGCCAACGAGACCGAAATCGGGCAGTGTCTGGACGAGTACACGCAGGCGCTCACCGCACTGCCCGACTGGCACACCCAAGCCAGCGCGCAGCGACAAGCCATACGCCAGCGTTGGCAGCGCGATTACGGCACCCCCGACGGCCAGTTGCAGCTCTACCGACCGGTGGGCTGCGAGCGGTGCCAGAACACCGGCTACAAGGGCCGCATCGGGCTGCACGAGCTGCTGGTAACCAACGAGGCCATCAAGCAGCACATTCAGAACCACGCGCGGGTGGCCGAATTGCTGCCCACCTGCTTGGCCGGTGGCTTGCGCACGCTCAAAATGGACGGCATTGAGAAAGCACTCCAAGGCGTGACCGACCTCAAGCAGGTGCGCGCCGTCTGCATCCATTGACCGCCATCACCACCGTTACTGGTCGATCTGTTCGGGCTTGAGAAAGCCCTCGGCGTAGCGCCGGTACACCTGCTGCTGCACAAACACGTCGTACAGGTCGGGGTCGATATGGCCATTGCGCTTGAAGTTGTCCATGATGGACAAGGCCTGTGACAGTGGCATAGCCTTTTTGTACGGACGGTCGGCGGCGGTCAAGGCCTCGAAAATGTCGGCAATGCCCATCATGCGCGCCTGCCAGCTCATCTGCTCGCGCTTGAGGCCTTTGGGGTAGCCCTGACCGTCCATGCGCTCATGGTGCCCCCCGGCGTACTCGGGCACACGTTGCAGGTGCTTGGGCCACGGCAGCTGCTCCAGCATCTTGATGGTGGCCACGATGTGGTGGTTGATGATCTGGCGCTCGTCGGCGGTGAGCGTGCCCGCGCGGATGGTGAGGTTGAGCAACTCGTCATCGCTCAAGAACGGTACGTCCTGACCCGCTGGGTTGCGCCAACGGTAGCGGTTGGCAATGGCCTGCACCCGCGCCAAATCGGTATCGCCCATGCGTTCGGCCCCCAGGTTGGCCTGGCGCAGGAAGTCGCGGTCGGCATCGCACTGGCGGCAAAACGCTGCGTACTCGGCTTGGGCCAGTTCGGTGCTGCCCCCTTGCGCCACGGCTTGCCAACGGCGCACTTCGGCATCGCGCTTGACGACTTCAAAGCGGGTGTCGATGGTGTGGATGCGGTCGTACAAGGTGTGCAACTTGGTGGCCTTGTCCACCACATGCACCGGGGTGGT
>JBLIZX010000107.1:0-4137 GCA_048860285.1 Macromonas sp.
GGACGTATAGGGTGTGACACCTGCCCGGTGCCGGAAGGTTAATTGATGGGGTTAGCGCAAGCGAAGCTCTTGATCGAAGCCCCGGTAAACGGCGGCCGTAACTATAACGGTCCTAAGGTAGCGAAATTCCTTGTCGGGTAAGTTCCGACCTGCACGAATGGTGTAACCATGGCCATGCTGTCTCCACCCGAGACTCAGTGAAATCGAATTCGCCGTGAAGATGCGGTGTACCCGCGGCTAGACGGAAAGACCCCGTGAACCTTTACTACAGCTTGGCACTGAACATTGAACCTACATGTGTAGGATAGGTGGGAGGCTTTGAAGGCGTGACGCCAGTTGCGCTGGAGCCGTCCTTGAAATACCACCCTTGTATGTTTGATGTTCTAACGCAGGGCCCTGAATCGGGCTCGCGGACAGTGCCTGGTGGGTAGTTTGACTGGGGCGGTCTCCTCCCAAAGAGTAACGGAGGAGCACGAAGGTGGGCTAATCACGGTCGGACATCGTGAGGTTAGTGCAAAGGCATAAGCCCGCTTAACTGCGAGACGGACAGGTCGAGCAGGTGCGAAAGCAGGTCATAGTGATCCGGTGGTTCTGAATGGAAGGGCCATCGCTCAACGGATAAAAGGTACTCCGGGGATAACAGGCTGATTCCGCCCAAGAGTTCACATCGACGGCGGAGTTTGGCACCTCGATGTCGGCTCATCACATCCTGGGGCTGTAGCCGGTCCCAAGGGTATGGCTGTTCGCCATTTAAAGAGGTACGTGAGCTGGGTTTAAAACGTCGTGAGACAGTTTGGTCCCTATCTTCCGTGGGCGCTGCAAGATTGAGAGAGCCTGCTCCTAGTACGAGAGGACCGGAGTGGACGCACCTCTGGTGTATCGGTTGTCACGCCAGTGGCATTGCCGAGTAGCTAAGTGTGGAAGAGATAACCGCTGAAAGCATCTAAGCGGGAAACTCGTCTCAAGATGAGTCTTGCCGGGGCCTTGAGCCCCCTGAAGGGTCGTTGTAGACCACGACGTTGATAGGCTGGGTGTGGAAGCGCAGTAATGCGTTAAGCTAACCAGTACTAATTGCCCGTGAGGCTTGACCCTATAACTTTGATACTGCCATGCAGTTCAGACTAGTTATGCCCGTTGTGCGCAATCGAATAAAAGCTGATTTGGCTCTATGAATAAGATTGACTGCGACAAGCAGTTGATCGACAAGTTATGCCTGGTGACCATAGCAAGTTGGCCCCACTCCTTCCCATCCCGAACAGGACAGTGAAACGACTTAGCGCCGATGATAGTGCGGATTCCCGTGTGAAAGTAGGTCATCGCCAGGCTCTTACAACTACAACACCCCTGTCCTCACAATGAGGCAGGGGTTTTGTTTTTGGTAAATTCGTTTCATTCGATAGCTGTTGACTGCGTGGGCTGCCCTATTGCTGCCGCAATAAAAAGCTGAGTGGGCAAATGCTTGGTTGCGTGGCTCTGTTTGATGGTTTGCATCTAAGTTAGTTTTGGTGGCTTAACAAGCATCCAGAATTTGCGGCTCAGCATTAGCTGTGTTGGCAGACCATGCTCTGCACCATCTTTAAAACAGCATCAAACGATGGATAGATAAGCGCTTAGTGCTCTATTTTTGAAAGTCGCAAGGCTGCGGCAAGGTGATAGAAATGCAGTTGCAAGATATTCTTTACTCGCAAGGTTTTGGTATTCGCCGTGTGTGCTCAGGCTTGATTCAGCAGGGCTGGGTTGAGGTGTATGAAGAGGGTGCATCTGAACCGGTGCGGGTGACGGATTCCACGGCCGAGTATGAACCCGAAGGTTTGCGTTTTCGGGTTCAGGGCGTGGAGTGGGCGTACCACGAAAAAGGCTACGCACTGCTGTACAAGCCTGCTGGCACGGAATGTTCGCAAAAGCCATCTGCCTATCCCAGTATTTACACCCTGCTGCCCGCTCCGTTGCGCCAGCGTCCGAATAAAGGGGCTGTGCAGGGGCTGCAGGCTGTGGGGCGTCTGGATCAAGATACAACTGGCTTTTTGCTGCTGAGTGATGATGGCCAGTTCATTCACCGCATGAGTTCGCCGAAAAAGCATATTCCCAAGGTGTACCGTGTGACTGCAAAACATCCTGTGACGCAGGCGGTGGTGGCGAAATTGCTGGCGGGAGTGGTGTTGGATGACGATCCGAAGCCGGTCAAAGCGGCTGCTTGTGAACTGGTGTCGGAACATGTGCTGGACCTGACGCTAACGGAAGGCAAGTATCACCAAGTCAAGCGTATGCTGGCTGCCGTGGGCAATCGCGTGGAAGGCTTGCACCGCTGGAAGATTGGTAGCCTGGCGCTGCCGCAGGATATGGAGCCCGGCGAATGGCGCTGGCTCAGTGCGCAGGATCTGGAAAAGTTGCGCTAAGCATTCATTCTTTTGTTATACACCCTATAAAAAGCCAAACCTGCATGACACGGGTTTGGCTTTTTTTATGAAGAGCAGCATTAGTGACAATCGCTTGCTGCTATGGTTTTTTGTAGTTCAAACAGCACGCCATGGCGCAGTGCGCCTTGGGCGATACGCATTTTTTGCAGCTTGAGCATCTCAAACACAGCGCACATGATGCTGACACCGCCGCCAATCACGGGGCGAAGCTCGTCACGCACGCCATGTAGCGGTAGCCGATCGATATGGCCAGCCTGGATCAATTGCTGTTGCAGTTGCATCAGCGTAGGGTGGGTGATTTCACCAGCCGGGTAGCCAGCCTGGTGCAGCGCTTTGCTGATGGCGCCAGCGGTGCCTGATGAGCCCAGTACCTGCTCCCAGGGCGCACGGTATAAAACCGGCGGCAGATGTTGCTGCAGCACTTGCTTGGCCGCATGGCTGGCGCTGGCAAAGCGTTCGGCATGGAGGCTGCCGTCCCCAAAAAAACGCTGTGCCCAGGCCACGCTGCCCAGCGGGCAGGAAGCGGCAATCTCCAGCTCAGAACCTTGGCCCACGCAAATTTCTGTAGAACGACCACCGATATCGATCACCAATCTGCGCTCTGGCGTTGGGGGGAGCATGCTGCTGACGCCTTGATAGATGAGAGCAGCTTCGCGCTCACCCGAGATCAGCTCCACAGGGCAGCCCAATATGGTCTGCGCTTGCGAGAGAAAGTCGGCACGGTTGTGGGCTTCGCGCAGGGTCTGGGTGGCTACGGCGCGGCGGTGCTCCGCTGGGATGTGGGCAATCAGGCCTGCGTAGCGGTGCAGACATTCCAGGCCACGCTCAATGGCTGCAGGCAGCAGATTGCTGGCCGCATCCAGCGCTCCGCCCAGGCGCACGGTTTCCTTACGTTGCAGCTCTACATGCAGTTTGCCATCCACGATGCGGCCGACAAGCAGCAATATGGTGTTGGATCCGATGTCGATGCTGGCCAGCAGGGGTGCTCTCATGGTGTACAAAGAAATACGCAGCCCGCCAGATTACCATTAGAGTGGGGTTCGCCCAGTCGTTTGCAGGCGCTTTGTATCGATGAAATAGTCATGCTAATGTCATAGTTTCGTCACATGGCTTGTAGATACTGGTTAGGCAAAGCCGAAAAGTTTCCATGTATCCAAAGACAGAACCATTCATTGCACCGCCTCCCGCATTTATGGCACTGCAGCAAGAAACATCCAGTGCAACGCCCGATGGGGCGGTTTTGACCGTTGAGAAAGACGTGGCGGCTACTGCAGCCCACCAGTTGGCGTTGTTGCCACGTGATCACTGCATTCTGGCGTTCAATGAACGTGTCATGGAATGGGCACGTCGCGTCGATGTGCCTTTGCTGGAGCGGCTGCGTTATCTGTGCATTGTGTCGTCCAATCTGGACGAGTTCTTTGAGGTGCGTTCTGCCCCCCATATTGCAGCGGTGAATGCGCAGACGCAGGGGGTTTACAACATGGCGGATGGACTGGCGTTGCTGCGCAAGGCGCAGGAGCTGGTCGCCGCCCAGTACGCGCTGTACAACCATGAGCTGGCCCCGGCATTTGAGGCAGCAGGTATCCGTATCGTGCCGCACCAGGAGCGTACCGCTGCGCAGCGCCGATGGGTGCAGCGGCACTTTCGGCAGGCGGTCAAGCCTTTGCTGGTTCCTGTGGCGCTGGACCCGGCCCACCCGTTTCCGCAGGTGGCCAACAAG
>JBLIZX010000108.1:0-2229 GCA_048860285.1 Macromonas sp.
TGGCATTGGGTGCGGGATGCTGGAGTTGTTGCAACAAGTGGGCCGTGACACGGTTTTCGTTCACGGACTGGGCCAAAGCGCCAACGGCCCCGACAAAACGGCGGCTACGGCGCAGCATCACGGTTTGCTGGGCCAATGCAGGGGCCAGCGTAGGTGCTGGATGGTGGTAACGGGCAGGCACGGTCTGGCCGGTCACAGCGCGAATGTAGTCCACGGTCTCGGCGCTGTAATGGCCCGTTTGCGCGTGGGTACACAGGTCGCCCAGCACCGCACCGGCTTCCACGGAAGCCAATTGGTCCTTGTCGCCCAGCACGATCAGGCGGGCCGTGGCGGGCAAGGCTTGCAACAGCGCGGCCATCATTTCCAAGTGGATCATGGAGGTTTCATCGACGATGAGCACGTCCACATCCAGCGGATTGGCCGCGTGGTAGCGAAACTGGCGCGTGTGTTGGCTCGCTCCTAGCAGCGCATGGACGGTCTTGGCCTTGCCGATGCGGGTGGTGAGTGCGGCCAAGTCGGGGGCTGCGTCGGGGCTGTCGGCCGCCGCACCGGCGCTGTTGAGTGCTGCCTGAAGCTGCACCAGCGAGCCTTGGATGGATTGGCTCAAACGCGCAGCCGCCTTGCCAGTGGGTGCGGCCAGTGCCACCCGCAAGCGTTGTGCGTGCGGATCCATGGCCAACAGCAGCGCCAGCAAGCGTGCAGCGGTGTAGGTTTTGCCAGTACCAGGGCCACCCGTGATGACGGTCAGCGGCGCACGCAATGCCACGGCACAAGCCACTTTTTGCCAATCGGGTTCATCTGGTGGTTGGTCGGTGCTGGCCTCTGACGCAACCACAGGAAACAAACGGTCGAGCCAGACGCGGGCGCGGGCGGTATCGACTTTGTGGAGCGCATCGGCCACAACCACGCCGGGCGGATTCACCTGCAAACGCTGGGCGATGGCGTGCGCCACCTGTTGTTCATAGACCCAGTAACGGCGCAGGTACAGCAGCGGCTGCTCAGGGGTACCGCCCAACACCAACGGCTGGCCGTGGTCGGGCTGCTGCGATGCTCCGGGCCACACGCAACGCACCAGCGGGCTGGCGCGCAGCTGGGCCAAATCGGCAGCGGTGTGGGCGTGGGCACCCGCCTCGGCAACAAGCGCGGACGGCGGCGCTGTGCGGGGCCACCACAACGACCACAGCTGTTGCAAGTCGGTGCGCACCTTGGGGGGCCAGTCGATTTCAGGCCGCCAGGGTTGGCGCAGGGTGGACAGCGGCACACAGGTGTGGCCACGCCCTTCCATGTGGCTCAACAGGGCCGCCGCCAGCAACACCACCGGCATGGCCTGCGGGTCCAGCTGTTGCAGAAAACGCGGCAAGGCACTGTCAAGCTGGCGCAGGCTGTGCTGGCGCGACCAGCCGTAAAGGGTATCGAGCAGATCGGTGGTGGCTTGGGCCGCACCGATGGCAACAACGTCCGGCTGCGTCAGGGATGGGGATAGCGAGGGGGATAAGATCGTCATGCGGGCGCTCCGGTGGCCTCGGTTGCATCGTAAGGGACAGCGGCGGGCGACAGCATGGTCTGCACACCTTGCAGCGCAGGCAGCGGCGGTGCTACCCAGCACAGACCGTGCGTGTCGGGGTGGGCAATGCCGCGCACAAACAGGTACAGCGCACCGCCCAAGTGTTGCTCAGGATCGTAGGTCGCCCCCAAGCGCTGTGCCAACAAGCGGTGCAGGGCAAACTGGTACAGCAGCGCCTGCACGTCGTAGCGGCGCAGCACCATTTCGCGCTGCATGGCCGCTTGGGTGTAAGCCGCGTCGTCCAAGCCCAAGCGGCTGGATTTGTAGTCCAGCACCCAGTAGCGTCCGCCATGCTCGAACACCAAGTCGGCAAACCCCATCACCATGCCGTGCAGTTGGGTTTTTTGCAGCGCGGGACGCGGTAAATCGGCAAAGATGTGCTGGCGGCACAGTTCGTCCAAGCGTAGAGTGTGCAAGGCCTGCGCAGGCAGCCAAAATTCCATCTCCGCCAAGCCGTGGCGCAATTGCGCCAGCGGGGCCTGCAACACCGGCAAAGGGGTCTGTACCACCTGTTGCAGCCAATCCGCCAGTTCCGGGGCCTGTTCGGGGTAACCGGCGCGCTCGCAGCGTTGTTGCAGCCGTTCGTGCCATGCGGGCGGTTCGGTTGCTTCGGTCAAGGGCTGGCGCGTGTGCATCAGTTCAGGCACCAACCACTCCAACTGGTC
>JBLIZX010000109.1:0-2632 GCA_048860285.1 Macromonas sp.
CGCCCTGCACGCCGCGCTCATCAGCCGCCTCAAAATCATGGCGGAACTCGACATCTCCGAAAAACGCCTGCCGCAAGATGGCCGCATCAGCCTGCGCCTGGGCACCCGCGCCATCGACGTGCGCGTCTCCACCCTGCCCAGTGCCCACGGCGAACGCGCGGTGCTGCGCCTGCTGGACAAATCCGGCAGCAAGCTCACGCTGGAAGCCGTGGGCATGCAAGGCCACGTGCTGCAACAGCTCGATGCGCTGATCCACCAGCCGCACGGCATCATCCTCGTCACCGGCCCCACCGGCTCGGGCAAGACCACCACGCTGTACGCGGCGCTGCAACGGCTGGACGCGCAGCGGCTCAACATCATGACGGTGGAAGACCCCATCGAGTACGAACTGCCCGGTGTGGGCCAGACCCAAGTTAATGCCAAAATTGAACTCACCTTTGCCAAGGCCCTGCGTGCCCTGCTGCGGCAAGACCCCGATGTGATCATGATCGGGGAAATCCGCGACTTTGAAACCGCCCAGATCGCCATTCAGGCCAGCCTGACCGGCCACTTGGTGTTGGCCACGCTGCACACCAACGATGCCACCAGCGCCGTCACGCGCCTGACCGACATGGGCATCGAACCCTTCTTGCTCAGCAGCTCCTTGCTGGGCGTATTGGCGCAACGCCTGGTGCGCAAACTCTGCCCCCATTGCCACGGCGCGGGTTGTGCCGACTGCGGCCACAGCGGCTACCAAGGCCGCACCGGCATTTTTGAGCTGCTGGTGGCCGACGATGCCATCCGCGCCCACATCCACCGCCAAGCGGCAGAGGCCGACATCCGCGCCACCGCACTGGCCAGCGGCATGGTGCTCATGCGCGACGACGGTGAACGGCTGGTGCAGGCGGGCATCACCAGCTGCGAAGAGCTGCTGCGCGTCACGCGCGACTGAAGCGGCCCCCGCCACGCGCGCTGGCGTATCCTTGCGCACCATGACGCTCCACATTCCCACGCTGTTGCTGACGCTGGTGGTGGCCACGGTGACCATGTCGCTGGCCATTGCCTACATCACCTACCGCCGCCAGCAGGCGCTGGTCATCATGGCCGGGGGGCTGTTGCTGCATGGCTTGGGCTACGGGCTGTTCAGCGTGCGGGGCTTGATTCCAGACGCGGTGTCGGTGGTGCTGGCCAACGTGTCGGTGCACAGCGCCTGCGCCATGTACGTGCTGGCGTTGTACCGGCTGCAAGAACGCCCGCCCACGCGCTGGCTGCTGGTGCTGCCCGTGCTGGTCATCGCACTGACCCTGCCGTGGCTGTTGCGCGACTACACCCTGCGCCGCTTGCTGGTGTCGGCGGTCAGCCTGTTCCAGTTTGGGCACATGTTTGTCTTGCTGCACCAGCGCCGCCACGTGACACCGGGCCGTGGGCACCGCATTCTGGCCTTTGCCGCACTGCTGACGTGCGCTTTGATGCTGTACCGCATAGGCGTGACCCTGGCAGGCTGGGACACCGCCCGGCAAGTTACCGACTCCACCTTCACCGTGGTGGTAACTTTCATGCTGGTGCTGATCGTCATACTGCTGCTGTCCACCGGTACCCTGCTGATGGTGCAAGAGCGCAGCGAGCACGAACTGGCCGCCAGCGAGGCACGCTACCGCCTGCTGATCGAATCGGCCAACGAGGGCATCTGTGTGATTGCCAACGGTCACATCGAATTCATCAACACCCAAGGTGCGGCCCTGTTTGGACACCCACCCGCAGCCCTGCTGCACCAACCCATCACCGCCTTCATCCACCCCGACGACCGCGACAGGGTGCGCGAGAACCACCACCGACGGCAGCGCGGCATTGCCAACGGCGTGAAGTACGCCGCGCGGGTGCTCACCACCCCTGAGCAGATCACACGCTGGTTTGAAATCAGCGGTGTGGCCCTGGAATGGCACGGCCAGCACGCGGCGCTGAACTTCTTCACCGACATCACCGAACGCAAAGAGATGGAAGAGCGCATCGAGCATCTGGCTTTTCACGATGCCCTAACCGGCCTGCCCAACCGCCGACTGTTGCTCGACCGCATCACACAAGCCCAACACGCCAATGAGCGCAGCCACGGGCACAGCGCGCTGGTGTTTCTGGACTTGGACAACTTCAAACCCCTCAACGACCGCCACGGACACGCCACCGGCGACCTGTTGCTGGTACAGGTGGCACAGCGCCTACGCCAACACACCCGCGCCGCCGACACCGTGGCCCGCTTGGGCGGCGACGAGTTTGTGCTGTTGCTCCACGGCCTGGGGCCAGACTTGGCACAAGCCACCGCGCAAGCCCACACACTGGCGCAACGCACCATTGCCACCCTGGGCCAGCCCTACACCCTGCCCGTAGGCAGCGACCACACGACCACCGTCACCCACCATTGCACCGCCAGCGTGGGCTTGGCGCTGTTCACCGATGCCAGCACCTCGGCCAACGATGTGCTGGACCACGCCGATGCCGCCATGTACGTGGCCAAAGCCGCTGGCCGCAACCAGGTGCATGTCTTTTCCAGTGCGGACCAGGCCGCGTCCACCCCGTAATCTCCATGCCCGCCTACACCTACGAAGCCGTTGATGCTGAAGGCCGAGCGCAACGCGGCCTGCTCGAAGCCGACACGGTA
>JBLIZX010000110.1:0-2165 GCA_048860285.1 Macromonas sp.
TCGGCTTCGGCCAGTGTGAAGGCTTGGGCTTCCACGCTCACGTCGGCGCTGCCTTCGATCTGGTGGAACACTTGGGCTGGCGAGCGCGCCGGCAGGCGCAGGGTCTGGCCCGGGCGCAGCATCAGGGCGTAGAAGCCGAGGATGTTTTCTGGGTCTTTGCCGGTTTCCGGGTTGATGTAGGTGACTTGCACGCACTCTTGGTCTGGCAGGTCGGCAGCGATGGACTCCAGCGCGGCCTTGGCATCGGCCCACGGGTAGCGCAGCATCGGGTAGGCCTTGTCGGAACGCTGGAACACGGTGGTCGGGGCCACGCCGCCACGGGCGTAGGACTTGGCCCCTTGGCCCGGCACCACGGTCTGGCTTGGCACTTCTTCGTGGTACGAGGCTTCGACGTAGTACACCAGCGGCAAATCCAACACGTCCAGCCAGATCACCGGCTGGTCGCCGTCGTGGCCGTGCTCGTGCCACAAGCCGGTGGGGGTGAGGATCAAATCGCCACGGCTCATGGGGCATTTTTCGCCGTTGACCAGTGTCCACGCGCCTTCGCCTTCCACCACCATGCGGATGGCGTTGGGGGTGTGGCGGTGGGCTGGGGCCAGTTCACCGGGCAGCAGCAGTTGCATGCCCAAGTACATGGCGGCGCTGGCCTGCATTTTTTCCAGGCCGTGGCCAGGGTTGGCCAGCACCAGCACACGGCGTTCGGCCTTTTCGATGGGGGTCAGATCGCCCGCTTTGAGCAGCAGTTCGCGCAGTGGCTGGTAGGGCCAGTGCGTGGTTTGCGTCTTGCGGGTGGGCACGTGCGGTGGCAGCACAGCGCGCAGGCTGGGCCACAGGGGCACCAGGTTGTGCTTGGTCAGCTCGTCGCGGTAGTCCTGCGGCAGGTCTTCCAGACGGCCCAGGGTGTCAAAACGGCCAGTATCTTGCATGTGTTTCTCCGTTGTATGGGTGGCCCATTAGCCCTGTTGCAGGCAGTTGTTGACGTTCCAGCCGTACAGCCATTCGATGGCATCGTAGAAACGTTCTTGGCTGCGGCCCTTCCACAGGCTGTTGCGGATCAGGCGCTCCACGCCAGCGGCATGGTACAGACGGCCCATTTCGCGGCCACTCAACACGATGCGGCCCGTGCGGGCAATGCGGTTCTTTTGGTACAGGTCGAGCGCCTCAGCCCAGTTTTTGTTGGTCACGCGCAGGGCTTCGCCCAAGGTCACGGCATCTTCCAGCGCCATGCAAGCGCCTTGGGCCATGTATTGGGTGGTGGGGTGGGCGGCATCGCCCAGAATGGTGACGCGGCCAAAGCTCCATTGCGGGATCGGCTCACGGTCGGCGGTGGCCCAGCGCTTCCAGGTCTTGGGCAATTCAATCAGTTGGCGGGCCTTGGGGCAAATGCCTTGGAAGTAGCTTTCCACTTCTTCCTTGGAGCCGTCGGTCACGCCCCATTGTTCTTGTTGGCGGCTGTGGAAGGTCACCACCACGTTGTATTGCTCACCACCCCGCAGCGGGTAATGCACCAAATGGCACTTGGGGCCCGCCCACAGGCTGGCAGCGTTCCACTTCAGGTCTTCGGGGAAGTCGGCTTTGTCCACCACGGCGCGGTACACCACGTGGCCGGTCACGCGCGGCGGGTCGTTCACGTACTGGGTGCGCACCACGCTTTTGCCGCCGTCGGCACCAATCAGGGCCTGGCCCGTCCAGCGTTTGCCGTTTTGGTCGATGGCGGTCACGGTGCCAGCGGCCTCGTCTTGTTCAATTTTTTCGATGCGGGTGCTGGTAAAGAACTCGACCTTGCCGGTTTCTACGGCACCTTCGAGCAGCGAGCTGTGGATGTCCACGCGGTGGATCACGGCGTAGGGGTTGCCAAAACGCTGGCGGAAGGCTTCGCCGGTTTCGATCTTGCCCACCAAGGTTTCGTCGATCGCATCGTGCATCACCATGCAGTCGGTGTACACGGCGCGGGCGCGGGTTTTGTCGCCCACGCCCAGTGCGTCAAAAGCGTGGAAAGCGTTCGGGCCCAATTGGATGCCCGCCCCGATTTCACCAATCTCAGGGGCTTGTTCAAACACTTGCACCTGAAAACCTTGACGCACCAGCGCCAGCGCAGCGGCCAGACCGCCAATGCCACCACCAGACACCAGCACGGGAAGTTGAGAGGTATTGTTGTCGCTCAT
>JBLIZX010000111.1:0-8992 GCA_048860285.1 Macromonas sp.
CGCCTGCGCGGCCAACACCGTTTGCGTGACCACCGTGCGCCACAGCGGCAACACCGTCAACACGCTGGACAACACCACCAGCAGCGCCAGCGGGGCCAAGTACAACGCCGTGGGCAACTGCACACGCCGCCAGCGCGCCACGGCGCACAGCGCCAGCACCAGCGACAGCGACCACATCTGCGTGGCCACCAGCTCAAACCACAGCAAGTAGCGCGGCACCGCGTAAGCGATCAACCCCCAATGCAAGGCTTGCACAGCCAACACCGCAGGCCACAACGGCCAACCTCGCCCCGCTTGGCGAGGCTGAGGCACCCAGAACAGCACCCCCGCCATGCCGGCGCACAGCAGCAACAGCATCAGGGCCGGAGACAAACTATCGACAGGCATCACATCAATACGCTTGGCCGTGACGCGCGATCCAACGGCCCATTTTGTCGGTGCTTTGCACCAAGTTGAACACCACCATCTGCCGGGCATCCAGCAAAGTGGCGGGGGCAGCGGTAGAGAAGGCCTGCATGGCGCTGGCTTCTGCACTGGCCCACTGCGCATCGGTCAAAGCCAATTCACGTGCCATCTGGGCAAAAAAATCGGAAGCCAGCACGTTGTTTTGCAAAGCGTGCAACACGCGGAACAACTGCCCTGGCGACAGGTACTCGGTCTGAAACAACAAGCCCGACCCACGCTGGGGTTGCAAGGGCGGCGCGGGCACTTGCAACACCGTCAGCACCCGCTTGACCAGTTTGAAGCCGCAATTGGCGCGGCCCCAATAAGGGGCCATGGGTTCGGTGCGTCCGGTTTGGCTGCGGTCTCTGGCCTCGTACGTCGTGGCATTGTTTTTCTTGCACAGGTTGTACGCAGCCCGCAAACGCGGCGAGTTCAGTTCGTCAAACAGCAGCTTGTACAAGCTGGTGACGACGTTTTGCACCTCGTGGTCGGCCACACTGGCCGGAGCGTGGTACGTCAGACCGGGGTTGTCGAACCAGGCTTCGCGCGTCAGGGGCTGTGGCCCATCCTCAAACGGCGCGTCGTACGCCTGCACCCGGCCAAAGTTGAGCGCCACCGGGTAGCTGCTGGCGCTGCCCACAGCGGGCGACTTTTTGTCGAAAAATACCTCAAACTCGGTTTGACCAAACAAGCGGGACTCGCCTTCGTCCAACTCCTCTTGCAGCGCTGGCATCTGCTGAATCGGCACGGGCCGACTGCCCGGCGGCAGCGCAGGCCCCCCCGCCACAGGTGGCGGTTTTTTGGGCACAGCCACGCTGCCAACACTGGTAGCTGGCGCTGCCCCGGCGGGCAACGCTGGTACGCTGGTGCAACGCGGCGATGCGGCCACCGCTGGCGACTGGCACAACACCTGCAAGCGGCTGACGTACAGCGGCTTGAGGCAGGCGGCATCCTGACAGTGGTTGCGGCCCAACACCCAGTCGCGCTGCTGGTTTTTCAGGTCGGTCTGGGCTTCGGGGGACAAAGTGCCCAACACGGTTTTGTACACCACCCACAGGTTGGAATCGACCTTGGCAAAACCGGGGGTTTCGCAAATAACGGCTTCCACCTTGTTGCGGGCGGTGCTGCAATCTTGCCCCGCAGGTGCAACCGGGGGCGGTGGTGTTTGGGCCAGTGCATGCGCCATGCACCACAGGGGGGCCAACGCCAACAAGGTTTTTTTGAACATGGTCTGCATCAACATGCCCACCCGTCAAACACCAACAGCTTGCTGCTGCACCAGGCGCTGGCTTTTCCAATACACATCGTCGCCGCCGTGCATGCGGTTGAGCACGCGCGCCAACACAAACATCAGGTCGCTCAAGCGGTTGAGGTACTGGCGGGGTGCGTCGTTGATGGCTTCCTCGTTGCCCAGCGCCACCACGTGGCGCTCAGCGCGGCGGGCCACGGTGCGGCACACATGGGCCACACTGGCGGCACGGCTGCCTGCGGGCAAGATAAATTCTTGTAACTTGGGCAAATCGGCGTTGTAGCGGGCCAGGGCCTCATCCAGCGCCAGCACCGCCTCCTGTGGCAGCAGGGTATAGCCCGGAATGCTCAGCTCCCCACCCAGGTTGAACAACTGGTGCTGCACCTCTTGCAACACGGCGCGCACACCGTCGGGCATCTCCTCGCACAGCAGCACGCCGATGTGGGAGTTGAGTTCGTCCACGTCGCCCATCGCGTGTACGCGCAAGCTGTTTTTGCTGACGCGCTGCTGGTTGCCCAGCCCGGTGGTGCCGGCATCCCCGGTGCGGGTGGCAATTTGGCTCAAGCGGTGGCCCATGACGGTGGCCCTCCTGTGTGTAAGGTTGGTGGACGAGACCCGCCTATGGTAGTGGCTTTCGTTGGCCCAGCTTGCGGTACAGCGTCTGGCGGCTGATACCGAGTTGACGTGCCGCCGCCGACACGTTGCCGTGTACCTGCGCCAGTGCGCGCTCCATCGCTTGCAACGACATGTCGCGCAACGCTGGTGTAGCCGACGGCTCATCGGCCACAACCGCACGGCACGACGCATCAGGTGGCACTGCGGGGCACAGTTCGGCCACCACATCTTCAGGCAGGTGTAGCCAACCAATTTCGGCACCATCAGGCTCCAGTAACGCCACCGCCGTACGCAACACATGGCTGAGTTGCCGCAAGTTGCCCGGCCAGTGGAAGGTTTGCAGGGCGGCCATCACCTCGGGCGCAATGGTCAGCGGTTCTGGTGCCAACGCTTGCAACACGCGGGCGCACAAGGCGGCAAAGTCGGTGCGCTCGCGCAACGGGGGCAACGTCACCGTCAGGCCGTTGATGCGGTAATACAGGTCGGCCCGGAAGCGGCCTTGCGCCACCGCATCTTTCAGGGGGTGGTGTGTGGCGCACACCAGGTTGACATCCAGCGCGGTGGCGGTACTGCCCCCCAGTGGGGTGATCTGGCGTTCCTGCAACACACGCAACAGCCGGGTTTGCAACGCCAGCGGCATGTCGCCAATTTCGTCCAAAAACAAGGTGCCACCGTGCGCTTGGCGCAACCGGCCCGGTGCCCCGTGGCGCGACGCACCGGTAAACGCCCCTGGCACATAGCCGAACAGTTCGGCTTCGATGAGGTGTTCGGGCAACGCCGCACAGTTCACCGCCACAAAGGGCTTGTCGCGGCGGCTGGAGGACTGGTGCAGCGCCTGTGCAAACAGCTCTTTGCCCACGCCAGACTCGCCCAACACCAGCAACGGGATGCCCTTGTCCACCACCTTGCGCGCCTTGTCGGCGGCACTGCGCCAGCGCAGGTCACCGCTGTCGAGCTGGGCCAGCGCATCGCGCACCGGCAGCGCGGCCAGTGGGGTCGCTGAGCGGGCCAGCCCCAAACGCTGCTGCACTTGCGCGTACAGCGGCACACCTTGCACCGTGTGCAACCGCTGGGGCCGTGTACCCGCCTGCGCCTGCGGCCCCCACCAGCGGGGTGCGGGCCCGTCAAACACTTGCGGCCAATGCACTTGGCCCACATCTGCCAACGTCAAACCCAACCACGCCAGCCCCTTGCGGTTGGCACCGGTCAAGCGGCCATCGTCGGCAAACGCCAGCAAGCCCTGTGCCACCGAACCCACACCCTCGGCGCACGGGTGCAGTTGCACCAACGTTTGGTGTCGGCACGTGGCCAACATCAGGCTGTTTTCGATCATCTGCGCCGCGGTGGACACCAGCCCCAACGTGTGCGGGTGGCGCGAACGGTGGTCGCCCGAGATGTCCAACACCCCCACCAACTGGCCTTGTGCCGACAGAATTGGGGCGGCGGCACAGGTCAAAAAGCCGTTGCAATCGAGGTAATGTTCGGTGCCGTGGATTTCAATCGGGCGCGACTCCACCAACGCGGTGCCAATGGCGTTGGTGCCGCGCTGGTCTTCGGCCCACGATGCCCCGCAACACAGCGCCACACGCTGCGCCTTGTTCAAAAAATCCAGCTCGCCCAGCGTGTGCATCAGCACGCCTTGTGCGTCCGACAAAATCACCATGCTGTGGCTTTGGCGCACCTGTTCAAACAAGTGCTCCATCACCGGCCTGGAATGGCTGATCAAATCGCGGTTGCACGCCTGCGCCCGCTGAAGTGCCACCGCACCCAAGGGCTCTCCGGCCGGGGCGCTGGCATCCACCGGCAGCAGACCCGCCCGCCAACTGCGGTGCCACGACTGCGCCACGTGGGCCTCCACGTCCACGCTGGGCAATGTGCCGCGCTCCACCAACTGCCATCGGGCCTGCGTCAAGGGCGAAGTGGGCACCAAGGCCTGGGTGTGCATGGCAACGTCTCCAATAGTGAATGTGTGGGGTTGTGACACGGTTGTCCGGCACGGCGGACACCGTGTTCCAGTTTGTGACAACTATCCCCCACAACAGCGGGGGGATGGACACTTTTTTCATGCGGGATAACCCCTAGCCACCCCACTTGCAGCACGGTTGGAGGCCATCTGGCCCCCGGACAAACCCTGATCTTTTACCGTTGCGGGCCTACTTGGCACCGCCTTTGCAATACAGCAGGCGAGTGCAACGCATTGCTGCGCATGGCACCGCATCCACACCACAACAGGAGACACACATGATCTACGCCGCCCCCGGTACCGCCAACGCCAAAATCCAGTACAAAACCCACTACGACAACTTTATTGGCGGCCAATGGAAAGCCCCCGTCAGCGGTGAATACTTCGATGTCATCACCCCCATCAACGGGCAGGTGTACACCCAAGCCGCACGCTCGGGGGCCGAAGACGTGGAACTGGCCTTGGACGCGGCCCACGCCGCCGCCGATGCGTGGGGCAAGACCCCGGTCGGTGACCGCTCCAACCTTCTGCTCAAAATTGCCGACCGCTTGGAGCAAAACCTGGAGCTGCTGGCCTACGCCGAAACCGTGGACAACGGCAAGCCCATCCGCGAAACGCTCAACGCCGATATTCCGCTGGCGGTAGACCACTTCCGCTACTTTGCGGGCTGCCTGCGCAGCCAAGAAGGTGCGCTGTCTGAAATCGACGGCAACACCATCGCCTACCACTACCACGAGCCGCTGGGCGTGGTGGGGCAAATCATCCCCTGGAACTTCCCTATCCTGATGGCCGCGTGGAAGTTGGCCCCGGCGCTGGGCGCGGGCAACTGTGTGGTCTTGAAGCCCGCCGAATCCACCCCCATCAGCATTTTGGTGCTGGTGGAACTGATTGCCGATTTGCTGCCGCCGGGCGTGCTTAACATCGTCAACGGCTTTGGCCGCGAAGCCGGTATGCCACTGGCCACCAGCAAGCGCATCGCCAAAATCGCCTTCACCGGCTCCACCGCCACCGGCAAAGTGATTGCCCAAGCGGCGGCGAGCAACCTGATTCCGGCCACACTGGAGCTGGGCGGCAAATCGCCCAACATCTTCTTTGCCGACATCATGGACCAAGACGATGGCTACCTCGACAAAGCCATCGAGGGCCTGGTGCTGTTTGCCTTCAACCAAGGCGAAGTCTGCACCTGCCCCAGCCGCGCGTTGATCCAAGAATCCATCTACGACCGCTTTATGGAGCGCGTGCTGCCGCGCGTGGCCGCCATCAAGCAAGGCAACCCGCTGGACACCGAGACCATGATCGGCGCACAGGCCTCGCAAATGCAGATCGACAAAATCAGCAGCTACTTGGCACTGGGCCAACAAGAAGGCGCACAAGTGTTGATTGGCGGTGCCCGCGCCGACTTGGGTGGCGACTTGGGCGGTGGCTACTACGTGCAGCCCACCCTGTTCAAAGGCCACAACAAAATGCGCATCTTCCAAGAAGAAATTTTTGGCCCCGTGCTGGCCGTCACCACCTTCAAGGACGAAGCCGACGCACTGACCATCGCCAACGACACCATTTACGGCCTGGGCGCAGGCGTGTGGAGCCGCAACGGCAACGTGGCCTACCGCATGGGCCGTGCCATCAAGGCCGGGCGTGTGTGGACCAACTGCTACCACGCTTACCCGGCGCACGCCGCCTTTGGTGGTTACAAAGAATCGGGCATTGGCCGCGAAACCCACAAAGTCATGCTCGACCACTACCAGCAAACCAAAAACCTGCTGGTCAGCTACAGCGAAAGCAAACTCGGCTTCTTCTGATACAAAACCCGCCACGCACCCACCACCGGGTGCGGCAGATGGCGGGTGTCCAACTTGCAACACATCTCTGCCTATTGGACGGCAGTATGTGTTGCAAGTTGACACCACATTGGGTAAAAACCCTATGCGGTTGCGTAGAATAACGCGAACCACCAGTTTGAGTTAGAGAGCGCGACCTGAAGGCTATGCATGGGCGGCATCGCAACTGCAAGAATCAACGCCACATCTCGCGACGGGTGCGTGCGTTGATTTACAAAAAACCACACCGCAGGCCGAGGATCCCACAACGATGATGCCCCACCCCACTTTGCCGAGTTCGTCCGACCCCGAAGCGCGCCCCCCGTGCGACGGCAATGACGGCAGCAGCGTTTGGTTGGCC
Source organism: Macromonas sp. (assembly GCA_048860285.1). GTDB lineage: Bacteria > Pseudomonadota > Gammaproteobacteria > Burkholderiales > Burkholderiaceae_C > Macromonas_A. Next base: position 6,450 of record JBLIZX010000111.1, read on the forward strand.
TACATCGACCACGTCACCCGCCTGACCCAATCGCGTGACCGCGACATCAGCGACAGCGTGTTTGTCAACATGCTGATTGAGCTGCTGCAACCCGGCTCGGTACACCTGCTGGATGTGGTGCCACACGGCGGCCAGCCGTATTGCGTGCCCCGGCTGGAATGGTGCCAAGGCATGGAAGCGGCGGTACAGGCCTCGCACTGGCAACAACACCAACAAGGCTGGCCCTTGATGACCGAAAGCGCGGCCCAAGAAGCCGTGGACAACGCCTGCGCCGTGGTGCATGCCGACCATGGTGGCACCCGGCTGTGGCTGCCCTTCAGCGCCGGGCACGGCATGCTGCGGCTGGTGGATCTGCATTTCCGCCGCCCTGTCACCCCCCAAGCACAAGCCTTGGTGCAGGGCTTGACCGGCATTTACAGCAACTTTTTAAGCCTGCTCGATTACAGCGAGCGCGACTCGCTGACCTCGCTGCTCAACCGCAAATCGTTCGACGAAACCTTTTACAAGGCCACCAACCAACTGCTGCCACCGCCACAACAGTTGCCCGTACAGCACGAAGGCGAGCAGCGCGACACGCCCGACCCCAGCACCAACGCCCATTACTGGCTGGCGGTGGTGGACGTGGACCACTTCAAACACGTCAACGACAAACATGGCCACCTCATCGGCGACGAAGTGCTGCTGCTGCTGGCGCGCCTGATGCGGCACAACTTCCGCCACGACGACCGCCTGTACCGCTTTGGCGGTGAAGAATTTGTGGTGCTGCTGCGCACCAGCGAAGCCGCCCACGCGGCGCAGGCACTGGAGCGGCTGCGCGCCAGCGTGGAAGCCTACTCCTTCCCACAAGTCGGGCGCTTGACGGTGAGCATAGGCTACACCCGCATCCGCCACCACGACACGCCGGGGGCGACCTTCGAGCGCGCCGATGCCGTGCTGTACCAAGCCAAAAAACGGGGCCGCAACCAAGTGCTGTGCTTTGAACAAGAGCAAGAGCGCGGCCAAGTGAACGAACAAGTGATCGACAGCGTGGTCGAGTTGTTTTAAGCAGGGGCAACACCCGCCGCAGGTGGCGCGCCGTAACGCCCCATGCGGTGCGCCAGTTCCACCGCCGACTGCACCCCCAATTTGTCAAAAATGTTGGCGCGGTGGAACTCCACGGTGCGTTGGGTGATGCCCAAGTGGTCGGCAATGTTCTTGTTGTAGTGGCCTTGCAACAACTCGTCCAGCACCTCACGCTCACGTGCGCTCAGGCCCGCCAGCGCCTTCTGAAAGGCCAACCGTTCACCCGCTTCAACCTGCAACACCAGCGCGGCTTGGCGTGCGGCTTCCACACGGTCCACCAGCGCGTTGTTCTGGAACGGTTTTTCCAGAAAATCCCACGCACCGTTCTTGACCGCCGCCACGGCCATGCCCACATCGCCATGCCCGGTCAAAAACAGCACCGGCCACGGCCAACCCAGCGCCTTGAGCTGCTCAAACGTGGCCAGCCCCGACAGCGGCTCCATGCGGATGTCGAGCAACACCACACAACAGTCCCACAGCGGGGCACCGGCGCGCACCGCCTGCACAAACACATCCCCCCCCGACCACTCGCGCACCGGCAAGCCACGCGAATCGAGCAGCCACGCCAGCGCATCCCGAAAATCCGGGTCGTCGTCGATGATGTGTACCCAAGGCAGGGGCGGTTGAGGAGTGGTCACGGTGTGTGATTGTGCATGGACGAATGGGATCGCTGAACCAAGCCCTTGCAGGCAAGCAGGTTTACTTGGATGTGAACATTTTTATCTATGCCTTGGAAGGCATGGGGCCTTGGGCCAGCCTGCTGCGTCATGGCACTTCCCACCGGGCGTGGTTGGCCTCTGGACGCACCGCAGCGAGCTGATGCAACAACGCGGGCAGCGCCGTTTGGACGGTGGCCCACACCACGTCCAGATCAATGTCGAAGTAACCGTGGGCAATACGGTTGCGCATGCCACGCATGCTGCGCCATGGCACTTGCGCATGGGCGCGGGCAAACTCGGGGTAGCCATCCATAACTTTTGTCGCAGCCTCGCCAATGATGATGAGGCTCATGACGACCGCTTGCTGGGTGCGCTTGTCCTCCAGGAAGTCGTCTTGGGCCAGTCCTTCCACAAAGCTGCATGCATCGGTAGCAGCCTGCTGCATGTGGTCGAGGTAGTCAGGCAATCTGTTCTCGTTCATACGCTTTGCGCCTCAGCCAACACCTGTATTCGAAATTTGGGCGGCAGGTCGGCCGCTGTACGCACATCAACGTGAATGCCAAGCAGCGATTCCAGCTCATCCTGCAAGCCACCCAGATCAAACAAGGTCGCACCAGGCAAAGCGTCCACCAGCAAATCAAGGTCACTGTCATCCCGGTCGGTGCCATGCAGCACCGAACCAAAAACGCGCGGATTGGCAACACGGAAGCGGCCCACCGCGTCACGCACGGCGTTCCGGTGGGAGTCCAGCACAACAGAGGGACGCATGGGTTTTGCCTTTCGTTTCGGAACCGGTTGAAATCATAGTGCAGCGTCGGCCAC
>JBLIZX010000112.1:0-5463 GCA_048860285.1 Macromonas sp.
TGGCATACCAAAAACAGATACGAAGAAGATACCGCCAAAAAATATGGGTACTCATCAGTCTCCGAATGGAAAACAGCTGAAGAAAATAAAAGAAAACAAGAGATTTTTGAAAAAGAATGGAAAATTAAAGGAACTCACTTCTTAATGATAACTTGTGTCGCCTATGGTTACCATCTGGCAGAATCAGCCATGACAATATCAATGCAATCTAGGGGTAGCTTTGCACCCGAAAAAGTTGAACTTCTTTCACAAAGAAATCCGTACGACACGTTTTGTTCTTTTGCCCCCTCACACATTATAGGTGGTGGAAAAACATGGATCCACGATAACGCCAAAATAAAAATTTTGGACAGAATAGGCGATCAAGTCTTTTGGTATGCTGAATATCCCTCAAAAAAATCCATAGAAGAATTTATAGGAATGAGTGGATATACTATTTACAGGCAATAACTGAAATTATTTATCGCATCACGCAATGCTTGCCATACATCATCAAAAACTTATCGACATCTAAAAATGAAACGCCACTCATATATTTAAGCAAATCAATTGTGAATTTTGACAAATTATTAACATCCTCCCACTTAGAAGGTTTCTTGTTAAAATAAAAATTGGGAAGTTCCTGCAAAATAAGACTATTCATCCCCCGAAAGTTATGCTGGTCAATTATTGGGATTCCGTCTTTATGGTAAATCAAATGAGTAATGAAAGCTGCCGTAATGTAGCACTTACCATGAAAACAACTCCTCCACCACAAAAAAGATTCTTCAGCACTTAGTCGACCGTGACTTTTATTGATTTTGCAAAATTCAGGCCAAAGCGATTTCTGTATTTCTTCAATTATTCGCTTGTGAGAAGCTGGGAAATTACTCTTCCTCCAATGCCCCCATTTCCACTTGAGAGCATTGCATATATCTTCATCACTCGCATTCAAAGACGAGAAAGAATCAAGAAAACAAAAATATGGATCTTGCGGATATTTTTCATAGTCAAACTTTGATATGACATCACCCCAATTATATTGAACAAATTTTGCAATATTTTTTATATTATCTTCTTTTAACATAATTCAAACCAAAAATATAAAACAAAAATTCAATATCAAACGTTGGTTACCCAACAATCCAGCGGCACCGAATATTGGCCAATCCGTTGACCGTCCTGCCCCATAGCATTCGTCATATACCCCCAATCTTTTTCATAAATACGATTGCTGTGGGGTAGAGAAATAAATTTTCGACCATCACGGGTAACTTTCGCCTCAGCCGAAAACAGCACCCCACCCGTCGTAACCAGTTCGGGGCTGCGCGCAGAAGGCTGACTCTGAAGCGCCTGGTACACCTCGCTGAAAGATTTTGTGAGCGATGGATCGATCAACACGCGAGGCACAGCATGGTTTTGAGCTGAATTCATCAAAATTTCTTGCATAAAAGTTAATCCAATACGTTAGACACAGGGTTACAGCCTACATCAAGCGTCAATATTTTTCAAGATTCTCCAAAATAATGAACATTCTGCTGGCCCCGATGGAGGGCTTACTCGACTGCACACTGCGCGATGTGCTGACCCGCGTTGGCGGCGTGAGCCTGTGTGTGTCGGAATTCATCCGCATCACCGACCAACTGCTGCCCGCGCGGGTCTTCACCCGCATCGTGCCTGAGCTGTTGCAGGGTGGGCGCACGTCCGCCGGGGTGCCGGTGCGGGCACAACTGCTGGGCTCCGACCCCGCCTGTCTGGCCGACAACGCCGCGCGTCTGGCCACGTTGGGGCCAGCGGGCATCGACCTGAACTTTGGTTGCCCGGCCAAAGTGGTCAACCGCCACGGCGGTGGTGCATCGCTGCTGCAAGACCCCGAACTGCTGCACCGCATCGTGCGGGCGGTTCGCCAAGCCGTGCCCGCCGCCATGCCGGTATCGGCCAAAATGCGGCTGGGCTACGACGACGATCAACTGGCCGAGGCCTGCGCCCAAGCGATTGCCGATGGTGGTGCCAGCACATTGGTGGTGCATGGGCGCACCAAGGCCCACGGCTACCGTCCACCAGCTTACTGGGCGCGCATTGCCGACATTCGGGTGGCAGTCCACATTCCGGTGGTCGCTAACGGCGAAATCTGGACGGTGGCCGATGCGCGGCGCTGCCTCGCCGAATCCGGTTGCACCGACCTGATGCTGGGCCGTGGCATGGTCAGCGACCCCGGCTTGGCACTGGACATCTTGCTCGACCAGGGCCACACTCCTACCACGCCCACCCCGGACTGGGCCACGCTGACCCCGCTGCTGCACCGCTTCTGGCAACTGGTGGAACCCCGGGTCGAGCCCCGCCACCGCGCCGGGCGGCTCAAGCAATGGCTCAACTACCTGCGCCGCCGCCATCCACAGGCCGAAGCCGCCTACCAAGCCCTGCGCACCACCAACGATGCACGCACCATCAGCGCCTGGGTGCAAGCCCATTGGGCCCCTGCCACCAACGCCGCCTAAAATCGCACCCCATGCTCAACGTCAAAACCGAATTGCTCACGGCGCTGGCCGCCGCCCTCGAACAACTGCACCCCGGCGCTGGGGCCAAGGCCGCGTTTGAAAACCCCAAGGCCGCCGCACACGGCGATCTGGCCTGCACCGCCGCCATGCAGTTGGCAAAACCGCTCAAGGCCAACCCGCGCCAGCTGGCGCAACAACTGGTGGAGCTGCTGCAAGCCAGCGCCCCCTACCAACGCTGGGTCGAGGCGCTCGACATCGCTGGCCCCGGTTTCATCAATATCCGCCTCAAGCCCGCCGCCAAGCAAGAAGTGGTGCGCGAAGTGTTGGGTGCAGGGGCCACCTTCGGGCAACAGGCCAGCAACGGCCAACGTGTGCTGGTCGAATTCGTCTCGGCCAACCCGACCGGGCCGCTGCACGTGGGGCATGGCCGCCAAGCCGCGCTGGGCGATGCCATCTGCAACCTGTTCGAGACCCAAGGCTGGAACGTCCACCGCGAGTTCTATTACAACGATGCGGGCGTGCAAATCGAAACCTTGGCCAACTCCACCCAACTGCGTGCCAAGGGCTTCAAGCCCGGCGATGCCCAATGGCCCGAAGCCGCCTACAACGGCGACTACATCCAGGACATCGCCAACGACTTTCTGGCCCGCAAAACCGTCAAGGCCGACGACCGCGAATTCACCGCCAGCGGCGATGTGAACGACCTCGACGGCATCCGCCAGTTTGCCGTGGCCTACCTGCGCCACGAGCAAGACCTGGATTTGCAAGCCTTCCAAGTGCGGTTTGACCAGTACTACCTCGAATCCAGCCTCTACACCAGTGGCCGCGTGGCGCAAACGGTGCAAAAACTCATCGATGCGGGCAAAACCTACGAACAAGACGGCGCGCTGTGGCTCAAGTCCACCGACTACGGCGACGACAAAGACCGCGTGATGCGCAAGAGCGACGGCGGCTACACCTACTTTGTGCCCGATGTGGCCTACCACATCACCAAGTTCGAGCGTGGCTTTGGCAAGGTCATCAACATCCAAGGCACCGATCACCACGGCACCATCGCCCGCGTGCGCGCTGGGCTGCAAGCCGCCAACGTTGGCATCCCGCAAGGCTACCCCGACTACGTGCTGCACACCATGGTGCGCGTGGTGCGTGGCGGGCAAGAGGTCAAAATCAGCAAACGCGCGGGCAGCTACGTCACGTTGCGCGACCTGATCGAGTGGACCAGCAAGGACGCAGTGCGCTTCTTCCTGCTCAGCCGCAAGCCCGACACCGAATACACCTTCGACGTGGACTTGGCCATCCAGCAAAACAACGACAACCCGGTGTTCTACGTGCAGTACGCGCATGCGCGCATCTGCTCGGTGCTGGCCTCTTGGGGCGGTGATGTGGCCAGCCTGCAAAACGTGGACTTGAGTGCGCTGCAAGGCCCGCAAGCCCAAGCACTGATGCTGCAACTGGCCAAATACCCCGAAATGCTCACTGCCGCCGCGCAAGACTTTGCCCCGCACGACGTGACGTTCTACCTGCGCGAGCTGGCATCGGCTTACCACAGCTACTACGATGCCGAACGCATTCTGGTGGACGACGAAGCCACCAAACTGGCACGTTTGGCACTGGTAGCAGCCACAGCACAAGTGTTGCACAATGGCTTGGCTGTGCTCGGCGTGAGTGCGCCACAGAAGATGTAATCGATATGAAAAAACAAGCGGGCGGAACTTTTTTGGGTGTCACCATCGGGCTGCTGGTGGGGCTGGCGGCGGCCCTGCTGGTGGCCATGTACGTCACCAAAATGCCCATCCCGCTGGTGGACCGGGGCGTGCAAGGCAAGCCTGAGCAAGATGCGCTGGAGCAAGAACGCAACAAAAGCTGGAACCCCAACGCAGGCTGGTCCAGCCCTACCCTGCCCAGCGCCAGCACAGGCGCAGACAGCGCACCGCCCCCCACCCTGCCCACGCCCACAGAGGCCAAAACCGGCAATGGCGGCGTGAGCAGCACCATGCTGCCACCCAGCCTGCCCTTACCCACTACCCACAACAGCGACACCCCTGCCACCCCCACAGCCGCCATTGCACCGGCCAATAAGCCCGCCACCCCACCAGCGGCCACGGCAGAGACCGCCACCAAACCAGCGGCCAACCCCACCCCGCCCACCGCCGCAAAACCCAGCACCACACCTGCCAACAGCGACGCGCTGGACGACCTGATTCGCCAACGCATGAGCACGGCCAGCCCAGCCAAAACCCCCAGCAGCGCCAGCCCCGATGCCAACGCCGATCCGTTTGCGTACTTTGTGCAAGCTGGGGCCTTCAGCGCGCCAGAAGAGGCCGAACGCCAACGCGCCAAACTCATGATGTTGGGTTTTGATGCCAAAGTCAGCGAACGCGAACAAGCCGGGCGCACCGTGTTCCGCGTACGCTTGGGCCCCTTCCGCAAAAAAGGCGATGCCGACACCGCCACCGAACGCCTCAACGCGCAAGGCGTGGAAAGCGCGCTGGTGCGGGTACAACGCTGATGGTTACACCCTGTTGCGCAGCCACACCGGAACTTTGCGCCCGGCACACGCCCCCAAACCGCTGTGCTCCCACCCCGTAACCGCCAAAGAACCTTGACTTATGCAACGTCGTGATTTTTCCCGTGTGCTGGCCAGCGCCAGCGTCTTAACCACCGGTACCCTGCTGGGCAGTGGCTGGGCACAAGCCGCCACGCCGGTGCCTGGTCTGAAAGAAGGCAGCGACTACCGCGCCCTGTCCACCCCAGCTCCGGTCGATACGCCCGCAGGCCAGATCGAAGTGGTCGAATTCTTTGCGTACAGTTGCATCCACTGCTACAACTTCGAGCCCCTGCTGCGCGACTGGGTCAAGCAACTGCCCCCCAACGTGGTGGTGCGCCGCACACCCGTGGCCTTCAACGCTGCGTTTGAGCCACAACAGCGCCTGTACTACGCACTGGAAGCCTTGGGCCTGCTCGACAGCCTGCACGAAAAAGCCTT
>JBLIZX010000113.1:0-2539 GCA_048860285.1 Macromonas sp.
CGGCATACACGTTGGTCGGGTGGCTATCCGTCGGACGGGTAGCTTCAACATCCAAACCGCGACGGGCGTGGTGCAGGGCGTCGGCTGGTGCCACTGCCGTCGCATCCAGCGTGGCGATGGTTACGGCTATGGCTGGTTAGCTGCAATTAAACCCTTAACTTCAAAGGAGCATCGCCTTCCTCCCCCGGCTAAAGCCGAGGGGTATCCGGCGACAAAATCAATATGAAACCCAACACTTCTCTGCGCTCGGCCGCCCTTACCCGCATTGCTACTGCGCTGTTGGTTGCTAGCACCCTCCACGGTGCCACCGCCAGCGCGGCATCGTTTCAATACCGCCACCCTATCATGGGGATGGTAGCCAGCCCCACGACTCAAGCCCAGCAAGTGGCAACCGAAATCTTGGTTGCGCTGACGGGAGGCCCTACGCTCCCCGCGGGTGAAGTCAATTGGCCCTACAGTTACGACCTGAAGCAATTGCTGTCGGTGACGGGAGATAGCGCCTATAACGCGTCTGGTGTGACCTGGAGCCTCTCCTCGGGAGCCTTGCCCGCGGGGCTGAGCTTAGGCGCTGATGGCGTAATTTCAGGCACCCCAACCACGAAAGATGCCGTGGGGAGCAGTTTCCAGGTGTTGGCCACGTATAAGGCCAAAACCGGTCAGCAGGCCTATACCATTGTGGTGAATGGAGCTGTGTTGCATGTCACGCAGATTTCGGCGGGACGCGAGCATTCTTGTGCAGTCACCACCTCGGGGGGGGTGAAGTGCTGGGGGAGTGATGGCTACGGCCAGCTGGGCAATGATGCCATGTTGGTAAATAAGCCCACTCCAGTAGATGTGCAGGGGCTTACCTCCGATGTTATTAGTGTATCCGCAGGGCAGTATCACACCTGTGCGCTGACTCGCTCGGGTGGCGCCAAGTGCTGGGGGCTTGATAACGGCGGCCAGCTGGGCAACGACGCTTCGGTGGTCAACCAACCCACTCCGGTGGATGTGCGGGGACTGACCTCAGGTGTGACATCAATTTTCGCGGGAGGCTATTACTCTTGTGCGCTAACCATCGCTGGGGGGGTTAAGTGCTGGGGGTCTGACAGCCACGGTCAGCTTGGGGACGACGCTTCGTTGGTCGGCCAGCCCACTCCGGTGAACGTGCAGGGGCTCACGTTGGGCGTAGCTAGTATTTCTGTAGGGTATCTGCATGCCTGTGCAGTGCTCACGGCGGGGGGAACGAAGTGTTGGGGCTACAACGGCCACGGGCAGCTAGGCGACAATAGCACTTCGCAGAAGCCTACTCCGGTTAGCGTTCAAGGTCTGACCTCTGGAGTGTCTAGTGTTTTTGCCGGGGGGTATCACACGTGTGCGGTCACCACGTCGGGTGGATTGAAGTGCTGGGGAGGTGACGGCTCTGGTCAGCTCGGGGACAACGCGACCATAGCCGATAAGCCGACGCCGGTGGATGTATTAGGGCTGACGTCAGGGGTGGCGAGCGTTTCTGCGGGGTACACACACACCTGCGCGGTGACCACTGTAGGCGGCCTAAAGTGTTGGGGCTGGAACGCTTACGGCCAATTAGGCAACAATAGCGCTACCAACGCATCCACGCCGGTAGATGTATTGGGGCTTGCCTCGGATGTGATTAGCGTGTCCGCGGGGTGGAATCACACGTGTGCGGTAACAACCGCAGGGCCCAAGTGCTGGGGATACAACAACGTCGGCCAACTTGGAGACAATAGCGCTACGGACAAGCCCACTCCGGTGTATGTCGCTCCGTAAGTAGTTCAAACCTCCCTGGCGGCAAGCATGCGGTTTAGCGTTAGCTTTTGTAGAAAATTGCACGTTATGCGTAAATTGAGGGTGAAAATTGCAGATTGGTTCCGATTCAAGGGCATCACCGCGTGTGCGCGGTCGATGTCGGTATCAACACTGCGGCCACGGCCGCCATCGTCGATTTTACTGGCACGGTGATAGCCCGCACGTTTCTGACGTGCGGCAGGCACAACGACCAGCGCGATGGCCTCCAGGCTCAGATAGCACACAAACAAGCCGCCAGTCATGGCGGCTCAGGCAAGCGCCTGGGGAAGGGGTTCTGCAAAGCGCTGTATGCGCGCATTGCGGGCCTCAACCTGAATGCGGCCCGGGAACTCGCTTCCGCCGTGATGGCGTTTGCTGCGAGACACGGCGCCACGGCGGTGGTGGTTGAAGACCTGAAGGGCTGGCGCCCGACGGGTCGTGGCGGGCAGCGCAAGCGGTTTCATCGCTTCCAGCACCGATACCTGGTGAAGTATCTAACCTATCGGTGTGAGGAGATGGGCCTGCGCTTGCTGTCGGTGTACGCCCGGGGCACGTCGTACTACGCGTACGACGGGTCGGGTCCGGTCAAGCGGGACAAGACAAACGCCTGCCTGGCCACGTTCAGCAACGGCCGGCGTTACAACGCCGACTTGAACGGGGCACAAAACATTGCGGCACGGGGCTTGGCAATATTGCTGGGTCTGAAGCCGCACAAAGAGGTATCAGGGGTTGCCCGCAAGGGAAGCCCTGG
>JBLIZX010000114.1:0-2734 GCA_048860285.1 Macromonas sp.
CTGCCCATGCCGTAACGCTCGAACCAAGCCCCGGCCAGCATCACCGTGACCAAAAAACCCAGCGATCCCCACAGCCGGATACGTCCATAGCGTTTGGCATCGAACCCGCCCTCGCCGTGGCTGACAATTTGCGCCAACGCGGCCTCGCTCATCGGCATCATGGCGCTGGTGTGGGTAAACATGACCAGCAACACCACCACCACGCCTGCCACGCCCCACGGCATGGCCAACGCCAACGAGGCCAGCAGCGCCACCGTGGCGCAAAAGCGCATCAGCCAGACCCGGTGCCCAGTGTGGTCGCTCAACCAGCCCCACAGATAAGGCGCAAACAACCGGGTGCCGGACTGCAACGCCGTCAGGGCGCTGATGACCACCAGGCTGTAGCCCAGCTCCTTGAGCCACAGCGGCAGGTACGGGTTAAAAAACCCGATGTGCGCAAAATAGCTGGCCGACAACGCGGCAAAAGGCCACAGTTGTCGGCGCTGCGCGGGCATGGCGCTCAAGCGGCCCTTCAGCCGCGCTGGGCGGCGGCGATGTCGGGCGTATGCACGCGCACATCGGCGCACTGCGCGCGGTGTTGCAAAGCGTGCTCCATCACCACCAGCGCCAACATGGCCTCGGCAATTGGGGTGGCACGGATGCCTACGCACGGATCGTGGCGGCCTTTGGTGATGACTTCGGTTGGCGCGCCTGCCACGTCGATGGAATCGCGCGGCACCAAAATCGAGCTGGTGGGCTTGATGGCGATGGCAACTTCCAGATCTTGCCCGGTGCTGATGCCGCCCAACACCCCCCCCGAGTGGTTGGTGGCAAAACCTGTGGGGGTCAACGCATCGCCATGCGTGCTGCCGCGCTGGGCCACGCTGGCAAAACCGGTTCCAATTTCCACGCCTTTGACGGCGTTGATGCCCATCATGGCGTAAGCGATATCGGCATCCAACTTGTCGAACAGCGGCTGGCCCAAACCCACCGGCATGTGCTGCGCTGTCACGCGCAAGCGCGCACCGCACGAATCGCCGCTTTTGCGCAACTCGTTCATGTAAGCTTCCAGCGCCGACACATCAGCCACTGGCGCAAAAAACGGGTTGTTGGGTACATGTTCCCAGTTCTCGAACGGGATGGCGAGGTCGCCAATCTGCGTCATGCAACCTTGGAAGGTGGTGCCATATTGCTGGAACAACCACTTCTTGGCCACCGCACCGGCGGCCACCATCGGCGCGGTCAGGCGGGCCGAGCTGCGGCCACCCCCGCGCGGATCGCGGATGCCGTACTTGTGCCAATAAGCGTAGTCGGCATGGCCAGGGCGGAAGGTTTGCAGGATGTTGCCGTAGTCCTTGCTGCGCTGGTCGGTGTTTTGGATCAGCAAGCAAATGGGCGTGCCGGTGGTGTGGCCGTCGTACACGCCGCTGAGGATTTGCACCGCATCGGGCTCGTTGCGTTGCGTAACGAACTTGCTGGTGCCAGGACGGCGCCGATCCAGATCAGGCTGGATGTCGGCTTCGGTCAACGGCAAGCCCGGCGGGCAGCCGTCGATCACGCAGCCGATGGCCGGGCCGTGGGATTCACCAAAGTTGGTGACAGCGAATAGGGTTCCAAAGGTGTTGCCGCTCATGCGCACATTATCCCCCAGCCTGCCGCTGCCACGCAGGTGCCGCAGGCTTCAGATGGCGGTGTCGATGTTGCCGTCCTCGTCGGCCTTGGGCCAGTCACGGATGTAGGCCTTGAGCAGCTTGTTCTCGAAGTTTTGCGCGTCCACCACGGCTTTGGCCACGTCGTAGAAGCTGATCACGCCCATCAGCATCTTGCCGTCCATCACCGGCATGTAGCGGGTGTGTTTTTCCAGCATCATGGGGCGCACTGCTTCCAGCTCGGTGTCGGGGCTACAGGCGGTGGGACTGGCGTCCATCACGTCGCGCACGGTGCATTCGCGCACATGGCCGCCGTTTTCGGCCACGGTGTGGATCACCTCGCGGAACGTGAGCATGCCCGCCAAGGTGCCGTTTTCCATCACCACCAGCGAGCCGATGTCGAGCTGCGACATGGTCTCAATGGCGTGTACCAAGGTTTCATCGGGCGACACGGTGTACAAGGTACCGCCCTTGACGCGCAAAATGTCGATCACTTTCATGGAGGCTGCTCCTGTGGGGCCGGTTGGAAACTGTGGAACGTAAATATAGCCGACAAACCTGACCGGCCATCACGCCAGCGGACTCACTGCACCCAGCTGGTGCAGATCGGGTGCCACATCGGCGCTTGGGGCGGCGGCGGTGTCGGCACCGGGCAACACATCGGCCACTTGCAGCTGGTGCCAGTGGCTGCGCTGCCACAGGGCTTGGGTGGCGGGGGTCTGCGCCAGCAGGCAATGCTGCAACAGTGGCGACAGCGGCGTGTGCGCCAAGCGCACCAGCAGCACGTGGCGGCCTTGGTCTTCGGCCAGCTGGCCCACCCAGTCCAGCGTTTGCAAGGCGGTGAGTGCGTCGGCCAGTTGTTGCGGATCGACCCGCAAGCGGGCCAGCAGGGCGTCGGTGTCGAGACCATGCTCAGGCCCATCCTGCACGGCGTGCAACTCGGCCAGCACCTCCAGCGCCAGCTGCAACGTCCAGCCCGGCGAGCCGCCTTGGCGCTCCACGCCCTCTTGCAGCGTGGGCAGGCACGCCACCACCACCGCGCCCAGCAGCACAATCATCCACACCAAGTGGATCCAGACCAAAAAAATGGGCACGGTGGCAAACGT
>JBLIZX010000115.1:0-11464 GCA_048860285.1 Macromonas sp.
CTCTGCGACACCATCGGCAAACCCTCGCACGGTGGCCCAACCTAATACAGCCACCACAGAGAGCAACATACACCTCACGTCCGTCTCACAGCCGACTGCTGCCATACCGTCATCACCACAACATACGGATGAGCACACGGACGCAGTGCCCGTAGCCATCCCGACGAACCCTGCACCCAACCTAGCTTCGCTCACGCAAAGCATCAACACAGAGGCCGGATTTACGGCACCTGCGGCACTCAGATCCACCATCACAGCATCAAACGCAACCGCCCCAACCACTTCGCAAACCGCCTCCGAAGCCTCTTCACCGCCGCTTCAGCAAGCTGATAGCCAAACCAGTGCTGGTGCCAGTGCCACAACGCCCTCTGCGGTACCACCGGAAAACCCTCGCACGCTGACCAAACCTAATACAGCCAATACAGAGAGCAACGTAAATCTCACGTCCGCTTTAGCGCCCACTGCTGCCATACCGTCATCACCACAAGGTACCGATGAGCGCACGGGAACAGCACCTGTGGCCATCACGACGAACCCTGCACCCAACCTGGCTTCGCTCACGCAAGGCGTGGGCACGGATGCCCAATCTGCGACACCCAGTGCCACCATCACAGCAGCAACCGTAACCGACCCAACCGCGTCACCAACTACCTTCGAAGCCTCTTTACCGCCGCTTCAGCAAGCTGATAGCCAAACCAGTGCCAGTGCCGTAAAGGCTACCAACGCGATAGCAGCAACCACCGGGCCTGTAACGCCAGTGATCGCAATCAATGCGGGAACATCAGACGTTTCAGTGGTACCTGCGGCTTCTGTCACACCCACGACGGTTGCCCGTGCCACAACGCCCTCTGCGGCACCACCGGAAAACCCTCGCACGGTGGCCAAACCTAATACAGCCAACACAGAGAGCAACATACACCTCACATCCGCTTTACCGTCCACACTCGTCATACCGTCATCACCACAAGGTACCGATGAGCGCACGGGAACAGCGCCCGTGGCCATCACGACGAACCCTGCACCCAACCCGGCTTCGCTCACGCAAGGCGTGGGCACGGACACCGCATCGGCACTCACATCCGCTTTACCGCCCACTCCCGTTATACCGTCATCACAACAACATACGTATGAGCATACGGCACCAGTGCCCGTGGCCATCACGACGAACCCAGCACCCAACCCGGCTTCGCTCACACACAGCATGGGCACGGCTACCGCACCCAGCGCCACCATACCGGCTGTAACCACCACCAACCCAACCGCGTCACCAACTACCTCCGAAGCCTCTTTACTACCGCTTCAGCAGGCTGAGAGCCAGACCAGTGCCAGTGCCAGTGCCAGTGCCATAAAGTCTACCAACGCGACGGCATCGGCCACCTTACCTCTAACACCTGTGGTCGCAACCAATACCGTAACGTCAACTGCTCCAGCAGAACCTGCCACTTCTGCGGTTCATATGCCACCTGCTACCGCTGTCAACCTTGCAACGCCTTCTACTGCACCACCGGCAAACCTTTACACAGATACAAACCCTAACACGGCCAGCACAGGGGCCAAGGCACATCCAACTCCCGCTTCACAGTCGGCTTCTAGGGTACCGCAGCCTCGTCTGGAAAGCACAGTCCAAAAACAGGTGGCTGTTGCCCCAACCGCGCCAGGCAATGTCGCAGCCACACGCGACATGGTCATTAAGGCTGCTTCCAGCCTACAAAGTTTTACCCCTGTTGGCAATACAACAATAAACCCTTCTTCACCTGCACCAGCCATTGCTGACCCAAGGGTTGCACCGGCTTTACCTCAACCAGTTAACACCGTAGGTAACACCAATACCACCTATACGGATACGTCTTCACCGGACATCTCCAACACACCAGTGTCCACAGCCAGCGCGGCCACATCATTGACATCCAACAACGCCACACCGTGGTCACAACCAGCGGTTTTGGAGGCACTGGCTCCTAAAGATTTGGCACAAACGGGACGAGACAGCAGTACAGTCGCATTGGCACAACAACGCCGCCAGCCATCGGGGCACGTGTACGACAGTACCGCTACAGCCACGGCGCTGGTGATACCCACCATGACCGCGGTGACCAGTGTGCCGTTGGGCCTGTCCAGCGGTTTTCAGCGCACGAACGCCACCACGGTCACGCAAGCGTGGCAAGAACGTCAACGATCCAGCGATTTCAGCCCAACCGGAGGCATGTTGATGCCCAACCATACCACCACAGTGGTGGCCGCCTCACAAACCGGACAAACACCTCAACAGTCATCAGACCACTCCAACGCGTCCAACCAAGAACGCGAGGCTCCCACACCCAAGATCGATGCACTGGTTTCGGATACAGTGCGCCTCGCCACACCCGACACACCAGCCGCACCACCACCGCAACCAGACATTCTCCAACCACCTGCACTGCCCCCCTCCAGCATCACGCCGACCAGCACCGACACCGCTGCAACGTCCAACCCGACCAACACCGATGGTCAAGCACGCAGTCTGGGGCAAGCCCTCAACGATGCCTTTGAGGCTTTGGACACCCAAGTCAGCTACTGGAATGCCAACAACATCCAGCGCGCCAGCCTGAACCTGCAAGACGGCCAAGCGCAAGCCCTGCGCATTGAAGTGACACTGCAAGATGGCCAAGCCCAACTGGAATTTCACACCAACGACAACGCCACACGCGAAGCCCTGCGGCAAAACGCCGAAACCGCCCTGCGGCCGCTGCTGGAATCGCATGGTCTGGAGCTGGGGAGTTGGTCGATCGGTGCCCAAACCGCTGGGCAAGGCGGTACGTCAGACCGGCAACCCGCACCGCCTCCTGTGCCGCATCCGTCCGAGGGATCTCGCCAAGGCACACATGCACGCGGGCAGAACAACGATCCAGTCCCCGCACCAGCCCCTCGGCGCACCCCCCAACGCCCAGGAGGCATCGACTTGTACGCTTAACTGAGGCTGTTTTGACCGTCTTTTCAGGCTTTAGCACCCATTTGTTGTCCGCATAATCGGGCGACATAAAATCGTCGGAAAAATGGGGGAGCATGGGCTCTTCTGCCTTTTTTATTTTGAGTACAAGACCAACATGTCCGCAAAACCCAAAGACGACGGTGCAGCCGCCGAAAAACCCAAAAGCAAGAAGATGCTCATCATCATTGTGGTGGCACTGGTGTTGGTGCTGGGGGGGGCAGGAGCCTTCTTCATGCTCAAAGGAGGCCAGGGTGATGGCGAAGAAGGCGACGAACACGCCGCCGAACAAACCAGCAAAAAAGGGGCCAAACCCGAGTACATGCCTTTGGAAAATGTGGTGGCCAATTTGGCCGACCAAGAAAACAGCCGCTTCGCCCAAGTAGGTATCACGTTGCAATTGTTGGATGGAGCGACCGTCGAGGCGGTCAAAACCGTGATGCCCACCGTGCGCAACGGCGTGCTGTTGCTGATCTCCAAACACACCGCCGAAGAGCTGATGAACAGCGAAGGCAAAGAACAGCTGGCGCAAGAAATTTTGGATTTGGTGCGCGAGCAGGCCCATTTCCCGCTCAAAGAGGGGCGCAAGAACCCCGTGCAGGCAGTGCTGTTCTCCAGCTTCATCGTGCAATAACACCCCCACCTCGACTTACGCCGACACGCCATGAGTGATGCCTTTCTGTCTCAAGACGAAATCGATGCCTTGCTCGAAGGTGTCACCGGCGAGAGCCAAAAACTTGCCAAGGAAGAAATTCAGCAAGGTGGCATCCGCAACTACGACCTGACCAGCCAAGAACGGATTGTGCGTGGGCGCATGCCCACGATGGAAGTCATCAACGAACGCTTTGCACGCAACTTCCGTGTAGGGCTGTTCAACTTCATCCGACGCAGCCCTGAAATTTCGGTGGGCACGGTGCAAGTGCAAAAATACAGCATGTTCCTGCGCGAGCTGGTGGTGCCCACCAACTTCAACATCATGGCGGTGCGGCCCTTGCGCGGCAACGGCTTGGTGGTGTGCGAACCCACCCTGCTGTTTGGTGTGATCGACAGCCTGTTTGGTGGCACCGGCAAGTTCCACACCCGCATTGAAGGACGCGACTTTTCACCCACCGAACACCGCGTCATCAACCGACTCGTGGAGGTGGTGGCCGAAGAGTACAAAAAAGCCTGGCGTGGTGTGTACCCACTGGAACTGGTGTACCAACGCTCGGAAATGCAACCACAATTTGCGACCATCGCCACACCGAGCGAAATTGTGGTCAGCACCAGCTTTACGTTGGAAATTGGCGATTTGACCGGGTCGCTGCACGTTTGTATTCCATACGCAACCCTGGAACCCATCCGTGATCTGCTCTACTCCACCGTACAAGGTGACTCCATCGAAGTGGATCGGCGCTGGGTCAAGCTCTTGAGCCAAGAAATCCAAGCCGCTGACGTGGAAGTGGTGGCCGAACTGGCGCGCACCGAAGCCACCATCGAGCAACTGCTGGCGCTCAAAGTGGGCGACTTCATTGAACTGGACCGGGAGCGCATCATCAAAGCATCCGTGGACGGTGTACCGATCTTCGATTGCGAATACGGCACCCACAAAGACAAATACGCGCTCAAAGTGAGCAACATTATCCGCAGCAACGAACAAACCTGGCACGGAGATACCAGCAATGGCAAGTAACGACAACACTTCTGCCGACGCCGACTGGGCGCAGGCACTGCAAGAACAAACCGGCGGCGGCATGAGCGGTGACTTTGCCGCAGCGGCTCCTCGCTTCGACAGCGCCACCGCGCACAACCCCAATGCAGCGCACAACGACATCAGCATGGTGCTGGACATTCCCGTGCAGTTGTCGGTGGAGCTGGGCCGCACCAAGGTACCGATTAAGTACATCCTGCAATTGGCGCAAGGCTCAATTGTGGAGTTGGATGCCCAAGCCGGTGAACCGATGGACGTGCTCGTCAACGGCTACCTCATCGCCCAAGGCGAAGTGGTGGTGGTGAACGAAAAATTCGGTATCCGCCTGACCGATATCGTGACCCCGTCCGAGCGCCTGCGCCGCGTGAGCAAACACTGACAATGAGCGACTCGGTGTTGTCACTCGCTCCCCTGCTGGGTCTGGTGCTGCTGCTGGCGGCACTGGCATGGGGTGCGCAATGGCTGAAAAAACGCATGCAGCCCACCGGCACCGGCCAAGGGGCTGAGCTTCGCCTGGTATCGCAACTGGCGTTGGGGCCACAGCAACGCGTGGTGGTGGTGGAAGTACAAGGCACACAGGGCACGGTGCAGCTCACGCTGGGCGTGACACCGCAACACGTGCGTACGCTGCACACCCAACACTTGCCGGTGAACGCGACCACCACAGACAGCCCCCCCCAGGCGGATGCCGACAACGGCACACCTCCCGCCCCCGTACCACCTTCACTGGGGCGTTTGCCCAAACCCGCTACACCGTTGCACCAAACGGTGGTGCAGGCGCTCAAGAACGTGACAGGACGGGGCAATTTGCCATGACAACACGTACTCACCATCACCTGCGCTGGCTGGGTGGCGTACTGCTGGCCATGCTGGCGGTGTGCGGGCCACACTCGGCCTGGGCACAAGCCGCAGCCAGTGGCGTGGGCAGCGAACTGCCACTGCTGATTGGCCAAGGCGGTGGCAGCAAATACTCGGTGCCCATTCAAACGCTGCTGTTTTTTACCACGCTGTCGTTCCTGCCGGCCATGCTGCTGATGATGACGGGCTTTACCCGCATCGTCATCGTGATGGGGCTGTTGCGCCAAGCGCTGGGCACACAGTCCTCGCCACCCACACAGGTCATCATTGGCCTGTCGCTGTTTTTGACCTTGTTTGTGATGGGCCCGACACTGGACCGCGTGTACAACGAAGCCTACAAGCCTTTCACCCAAAACCAACTCACGTTTGAGCAAGCGGTGGAACGTGGTCAAGCCCCATTGCGCCAGTTCATGACCAAGCAGACACGCCAATCCGATTTTCAGCTGTTTGCACGGTTGGCCAAACTGCCCGAAGGCACCACCGCCGACAACGCGCCGCTGCGCGTGCTGGTGCCTGCTTTTGTTATCAGCGAACTCAAAACCGCGTTCCAGATTGGGTTCATGATCTTTATTCCGTTTCTGGTCATCGACATGGTGGTCGCCAGCGTGCTGATGTCGCTGGGGATGATGATGCTCTCACCGGTGTTGGTGGCGCTGCCCATCAAGCTGATGCTGTTTGTGTTGGCCGACGGCTGGAACCTGCTGATTGGCTCGCTGGCGGCCAGTTTTGTCCTGTAACCCCATTGTGTAAGGTTTGCCATGAACGCCCAAGACGCTTTGACCATCGGCCAGCACGCCCTGCAAATGCTGTTGATGGTGGCCGCCCCGGTGCTGGGGGCCATGTTGGTGGTTGGGCTGCTGGTGAGCTTGTTTCAGGCCTTGACGCAGCTCAACGAAGCCACGCTGACCTTCGTGCCCAAACTGCTGGCCGCCATTGCGGTGTTTGGGGCCACCGGGCCGTGGATGCTCATCACGCTGGTCGAATACATCCAACGCACGCTGCAAGCCATTCCGCAGTACGCGCAATAACCCGCCACGGGCATGGACGCGCCTCCCATCGCTTTCAGCGAAGCCCAGATCATGGCGTGGGTTTCGCCGATTTTTTGGCCGTTTTTGCGCGTGCTGGCGGTGTTCACCAGCGCACCGGTGTTTTCGGCCAAAGCGGTACCGGTGCGCACCAAGGTCGGGCTGGCGTTTGTGGTGGCACTGTGCCTGCAACCACTGCTGATTCACCAGCCACTGGTGCCGCTCAACAGTTCGGCTGCGTTGGGGGCGGTGCTGCAACAGGTGTTGGTCGGGCTGGCCATTGGACTGGCGGTACGGATCGTTTTTTCAGCCATCGAGGTCGCAGGCGAGGTGGTGGGCCTACAAATGGGCCTGAACTTTGCCGGGTTCTTTGACCCAGCCACCAATTCGCAAACCAGCCCCATTGGACGCTTTTTTGGCAACATGTCGATGTTGCTGTTCGTGGTCATCAACGGCCACTTGTTGCTGATCCAGGCTGTGGCGGCCAGTTTTGACGCATTCCCGCTGGGCGCTTACCCGTTGGATGCCATACGTACCATGCGGCTGCACGAGTTGGGGGCGCTGGTGTTCCGCTACGGGCTGTGGATTGCGCTGCCCATGATCGGAATGTTGATGTTTTTGAACATTGTGATGGGCATCATCTCGCGCATTGCACCGCAAATGAGCATCTTTTCCATCGGCTTTCCGATGATGTTGTCGGTGGGGCTGATTGGCATCACCGCCACGCTGCCAATGATGGATCGCCCCGTGCTGGCACTGTTGCGCGTGATTTCCGACATGTTCATTGGCGGCAACTGACGGCCGAAAGCGGGCAAAAAAAAGCCGCCGGTGGCGGTCGCTCACACCAGTTGGTTGCGGATGGCGTACACGGTCAGCTCGGCGTTGTTGGTCAGACCCAGCTTTTCCAGCACGCGGGCGCGGTACACACTCACCGTTTTGGGGCTGAGCATCAGATCCTCGGCAATTTGGGCCAGTTTTTTGCCCGAGGCAATGCGCTTGAGCGTCTGCAATTCGCGCTCCGACAAAGCGGCATGCAATTCGGTGGCCGCTGGGGCACTGAGGTGGTTGGCCAACAACTCGGCAATTTGGGGCGTGATGTACTTGCGCCCCTCGGCGGCGGTGCGCACCGCCGTGAGCAACGCCGACGGATCGCCGCCCTTGTTGAGGTATCCCACCGCCCCCGCCCTGAGGCAACGCAGCGCGTACTGGTCTTCCGGGTACATCGAGACCATGACCACTTTGGGCGGGGCTTCCTCTTTTTGCAACACCGCCAAAATTTCCAATCCACTGCGGTCGGGCAAATCCACATCCAGCAGCAGCACGTCGGGCGCTTCTTGGCGCAACACCTCGCGCAAGCTGGCATAACCATCGGCTTCGGCCACCACACGGATGTCGGTGGCTTCCATCAGGGTATCCCGTATGCCGCGTCGCACCACGGCGTGGTCGTCACACAACACCACTTTGATCATGTAAATTCCTTTTGATCAGATTTCGTTGTCGTCGGTCTCTTGGGCCACGGTGCCGTTGAGCGGCACCGACAAAATCAGCGTCATACCTTGGCCGGGGGCCGTGACCACATCCAACCAGCCACCCACGGTCTGCGCCCGCTCTTTGAGGCCCAGCAACCCGAACGATTGCAGCTTGGCCAACTCCTGCGGTGTGGCACCGCGCCCATTGTCGGCAATTTCCAGCGTCAAAAAACCTTCCAAATCACTGATGTCGATACGCACCTGGCTGGCCTGGGCATGTTTGAGGATGTTGGTCATGGCCTCTTGCGCAGTGCGGTAGGCCGCTGTTTCCACCGCAGGCGGCAACACGGTACCCGTGTCCAACGCACCATGCACCTGCACAGCCAACCCAGTGCGGTCGGCAAAGGTTTGCCCCAGCCATTGCACCGCCGCCACCAAACCTTGGTCTAACACCGCTGGGCGCAGGTTGCGCATAATGCGCTGGCTGGCCCCCAAGGCATGCTCGGCCATGGCCAACGCCGCTTGCACATGGCTCACAGTGTCGACATCGGTCACGCGGCGCGCTATCCACGCCAAGTCCAGTTTAACCGCCGCCAACGAACCGCCTATATCGTCGTGGATTTCGCGTGCAATGTCGGCGCGTTCGCGCTCAATGCTGGCTTGCAGGTGTTCGGTCAAATCGGCCAAGCGGCGGCGCGATTCGCTCAACTCTTGTGCCGCCTGGGCTTGGGCACGTTTGACGGCACAAAACTCCAATGTCCGCTGCAACACCGCAGGCAAGCGGGTCAGGCGGTTTTTGTCCACATAATCGCTCACACCACGCACCATCGCATCGGCCACTGTGGCTTCGCCAATGGCCCCCGAGATCAGAATAAACGGCAACTCACGCCCACTGGCTTGCACTTGCGCCCAAGCGTCCATGCCTGAAAATCCAGCCAAGTGATAATCGGCCAAAATAGCATCCACAGGTTGTTCGCGCAACACCCGTTCAAAATCTTCCAACGTATCGACCCAGGTCAATTCGACCTCCAAGTCGCTGCGGCGCAAGGCATGTGCCACCAACAGATGATCGGCCTCGTTGTCTTCCAAGTGCAGTATGCTTAAAACCGTCAAAATTGCCCCTCCAAATGGCACCATCTCCAATGGTGCGACCCAAATTTACAAAAAATGCCTATTATTCTGAGCCAAGTCAAGGCCAGGGAGCCTGTCCGAATCGCAGAGGGCGTTATATTTCGCTTTCAGCCTTTGCTTATGCACACACCCTTTTAACTATGGAACCCAACGCTAACTCGCACAGCAACCGACGCCGCTGGCCACGGGAGGAAGTGACCATCGTGGAACCATTGCCCGACCACCACGGTGAACCGTCGGTCGAAATGGGGGTGTCTGTGCTGGCCGACATGCAAGATTCTTTGCTGGTGGCCATCAACGACCTCAAGCGGCTTGAAGGCTTGCTCGATCATGCCACCAGCAACTTGCTGGACCGCTTCAACACCGCCATGCAGGTGGCCGAAACCCTGCCCCCCAACGACACCAACACCACCTTGGTACAAGCACTGGGCCAGGCGGTCACGGAGCTACAGTTTCACGACATGGCATCGCAATTGCTGGTACACACCGGCAAGGTGTTGCAGGGTTGCGCTTACAACTTGGCCGAGCAAGCCATGGAACCCGATGAAGATGAGGTCGGTACAGTGGTGACGCACATGCCACAACGGCCCAATCCGGTCACACAGGGCGAGATGGACGCAGGCTCCATAGAACTGTTCTGAAACAGCCATCCCATTTGGCCCAACCGCTTTCAACCGTTACACACACAGGTATTCACATGCATTCGATTCTCGCCGTAGACGATTCGGCCTCCATGCGCAAAATGGTGTCGTTCACGCTGGTGGGCGCAGGCTTTAAGGTGGTAGAGGCCGTAGACGGCATTGATGCCCTCGAAAAGGCACAAAAACAACAATTTGACTTGGTACTGACCGACCAGAACATGCCGCGTTTGGACGGTATTGGGTTGACCCGCAAACTGCGCGAGCACCCCAACTTTAAAAATACGCCGATTTTGATTTTGACCACAGAATCCAGCGACCAGATGAAACAGGCCGGGCGCAGCGCCGGAGCCACGGGCTGGCTGGTCAAGCCGTTTGACCCCACACGTTTGATTGAAGTCATCCACAAAGTGATCCGATAAAACGCTGAATAATCCCATCTGGCCTGGCAGCTGCGCGCGCCCTGGCCAACCTCCTAGGCATTTTTGAAGAGCACCGCCCATGGCAGACGATAAAAACGACGGCTTTGACTTGACCCAGTTCTACCAAATCTTCTTTGAAGAGGCGGGTGAAAATTTGGAGTCGATGGAGCAACAACTGCTCAACCTCGACCTGGAGACCGTGGACGACGAAGAGCTCAATGCAATCTTCCGTTGCGCCCACTCCATCAAGGGCGGTGCCGCCACGTTCGGGTTTGAGGATGTGGCCGAACTGACGCACCAAATGGAGTCGCTGCTGGACAAGCTGCGTCGGCACGAATTGACCCCCACCATGCCGATGGTGGACGTGCTGCTGGAAGCCTCGGACGCACTCAAAGCCCTGCTGGCACGCCACCAAGGCATTGATGGTGAGGTGCCCGAAACTGCCGGTTTGGTGGGACGCATTCGCACCTTGGCCAGCGGTGGCAGCGTGGCGGCCCCCACACCGGCAGCGGCTGTGCCCACCACACCGCCCCCTCCGCCACCGGCACCTGTGGTGGCCCCCTCAGCAGGTGGTATGCCTGCACCCAGCGCACCAGGCCAAATGCGCACCCTGCAAGCCGTGTTGGGGCCGCTGGAGCGCCAAGAACAGGCAGATCCGATCAAAGACCTGTTCCGCGACATTGAAGGCTTGGGCACCATTGTGTCGGAGCGGCAGGACAACAATTACAAGGTCTACGACATCCAGACCAGCAGCAGCAACGACGATCTGCTCGATCTGTTTTCGTTCCACGTTTCCAAAGACAAAATTGGGCTGTACGATGCCAGCGCGCCCGCCGCCGCAGCCCCCGCCCCTGCCGCCGACGAGGAACATGAGTTCAACCCGAACAGCATGGAAGAAGGCTTTGGCCTGTTTGCCGGCGCACCGGGCAGCCCCATTTCTTCCACCGTGCTCTCACCCGGTGGCACACCGGTGCCCAACGCCGACTTGGTGCAGGGTTATGGCTTGTTCCCCGGCGCACCTGGCAACCCGCACACCCCACAAAGCCATGCCACAGCACAAGCTGCGGCACCGGCCAACGGCAGCACCCCTAAAGCCAGCAGCGTGGCCAAAGCCGCCAAACCCAGCAGCGCCGCACAGCTCGAAACCAGCACGCTGCGCGTGTCGGTCAGCAAAATCGACCAGCTCATCAACCAAGTGGGCGAACTCGTCATCACCCAAGCCATGCTGGCGCAAAACAGCCGTGCGCTGGATGCCACGCTCAACCA
>JBLIZX010000116.1:0-3347 GCA_048860285.1 Macromonas sp.
GGCCTTTGCCGCTGCGCACCACGTGCAATGGTGGTTGCAACCCAAGGGGCCGGACACGGTACACCTGCTCAACGCTGAGCCGAACCAGCCCGAACTGGCCTACGCCTTGCCCGAATTTGGCATCCGCATGCCGTTCAAGCCAACCGATTTCACGCAGGTCAACCCGCACATCAACCGGGTGCTGGTGGCGCGGGCATTGCGCTTGCTGGACGTGCAAAAATTCGAGCGTGTGATCGACTGGTTCTGCGGTTTGGGCAATTTCACGCTGCCGTTGGCCACCCAGGCCGCCGAGGTGTTGGGCATCGAAGGCAGCGAAGCTCTGGTGGCGCGTTCGCGCGAAAATCTGGAACGCAACCGCGTTCAGCGCAACGGTGGTCTGGCCCCGACGCGCTTTGTGGCCCGCAACCTGTTTGAGATGACCCCCGAGATGCTGGTGGCCGACGGAGTGGCCGACAAATGGTTAGTAGATCCACCGCGCGAAGGGGCGTTTGCTTTGGCCAAGGCGCTGGCCGACATTCACCAGCGCCAGTTGCAAGGTGAATCCGCGCCCACCACCACCGCTGGTCGGCCTTGGCAGCCACCGCGCCGCATTGTGTACGTGAGCTGCAATCCTGCCACCTTGGCGCGTGATGCCGGGCTGTTGGTACACCAAGCCGGCTACCGTTGCACCGCTGCGGGCGCGGTCAACATGTTCCCGCACACGGCGCACGTGGAAAGTGTGGCCGTGTTTGAGTACGCTGGCTGACATCCGGCTTTTGGGCGGATGCCACCCCGGCCCCCGACTTGACCAAGCGCGAGCTGGCGGTTTATTTGGTCCCAGCGCCAGCAGCTGGTTTTTCAGGTTTGGCGGCCTTGCCGTCCTTGCCTTCGGGATTGGGTTCCGGGGTGGGTGGGGCTTCTACCGTTGGCTGCGGTGCAGGGGGCACTGGCGCGGCAGGCATGCCTTGGATGTTGTTCTCGCGCATGTAGGTGTCCATCTCGCGCCAGCCTTCAAACACTTGCGCTTTGGACGACTTGGGGTTGTCGCGGTAACAGTCCTCGATGCTGCGCAGGGCGTGTCGGCACGCGCCGCCGATGGCCTTGCTCTCGGCTTCGGCGGCGGCATTCTTCTGCCCCGGCGTGACCACGCCCAGCGTCGCCAGCATATCGCAACCCGACAGCAGCGCCGTGGCGGCCAGCAGTGCCGTGCCGCCCGCGCGGCGCCATGAAAAGTGGGGATGAAAAACTTGCATGCGCCTATATCGGCCAGACGGTGCGGTGGCTTGAACGCTTTTGGCGCTGCGTCTGGCCGCAGCTTTGGTCAGGGTTCGGTGATGAAGCCGAGTTTTTGGATGCCCGCGCGTTGGGCAGCCGCCATGGCTTGCGCTACCCGTTCGTAACGCACTGCTTTGTCGCCCCGAATGTGCAGTTCGGGTTGCGGTTGTTGTTGGGCCGCAGCGGCAAAGCGGGTGTGCAGTTCCTCGTCGCCGACCGGGGTTTTGTTCCAGTGGTACTGGCCTTGGGCATCGACGCTGAGTTGGATGTTGTCGGGCTTGGGCTGCACTTTTTGGGTGCTGGCTTGGGGCAAATCGACCTTGACCGCGTGTTGGATGACGGGTACGGTGATGATGAACACGATCAGCAGCACCAACATCACGTCGATCAGTGGCACCATGTTGATTTCGCTGAGGACTTCGTCGTTGTCGTCGTGCGAGCTGGAAAAGGCCATGCCGTGGGTCTCCTGGTTAAGCCTTGGGGGCACCGCTGACGCGCGCACCGGTCACAAAGTAGGCGTGCAGGTCGTGCGCAAAGCGGTTGAGCTTGTGCAATACCGCTTTGTTGCCACGCACCAAGGCGTTGTAGCCCAGTACTGCCGGAATGGCCACCACCAAGCCAAAGGCGGTCATGATGAGGGCTTCGCCAATCGGGCCTGCCACTTGGTCGATGCTGGCTTGCCCTGCGGCACCTATGCCCAGCAGGGCATGGTAGATACCCCAGACGGTGCCAAACAGCCCAACAAATGGTGCGGTGGAGCCTACCGATGCCAGTACCGCCAACCCGGATTGCAGCCGTGTGGTGAAGTCGTCAATCGAGTTGCGCAGCGCACGTGTGACCCATTCGCTGGTGTCGAGGTTGTCGTGCAGTTGCGGGGTGTTGTGGCCGTGCAGTTGCAGCAGGTGGCTGGTGGCCTCGTGGCCCTCGAGCGCCAGCAGGTGAAATGGGTTGTCGCCTGCACCGCCCAGACGGCTGAGGCCTTCGGCAAAGTCGGGGCTGTGCCAGAAGGCGTTGCAAGCGCGCGCTTGTGCTTGGTGGCGGCGCAGGTTGATGGCTTTGACCACGATGATGATCCACGACAGCACCGACATACTCAATAGGATGATGGCGACCGAGCGGGTGATCCAGTCGCCTTGTGCCCAGACGTGGGCCAGGCCAAACGGTGTTTCAGGGGTGTTCACGGCAATTTACTCCAAGACAAAATTCAGGGGGATGTTGAACCACATGGCTTCGGGCACGCCCGCGCGTTGGCCGGGGATGTAGCGCCAGTTCAGCACGGTTTGCAGGGCGGTTTGGTCGAGGCGGTCGTAGCCGCTTGAGGTTTTGATCTCGGCTTGGGTGGCGGTGCCGTTGGTATCGATCCAAGCCCGCACCACCACTTTGCCTTCTTCACCCAAGCGTTTGCTCAGTGCTGGGTAGGGCGGTTTGGGGTTGTTGAGGTAGCTGGCGCTGGCGTTGGGCAACTCTACCTTAGCGGGAGCGGGTGGTGCCGCAGGTGTCACATGGCTGGGCACCGCCGTGGTGGCGTTGGAGGATACGGGTGGGTGGGATTCTGCGGATGCAGCGGTGGCGGTGTTGGAGGCGGGTTCTAACGTGGTGGCAGGCCGGGTCGCCGGGGCTGGTGTGGGGGTTGTGCGTACCACGGGTTGTGGCTTGGTGTGCACGGACTTGGGTGGAGGTGGTGTGGGGGTGGTTTTTGGTTGGGGCTGGGGTGTGCGTGGCGCTGGGGGAGCGGCCACGGGCGCTGGTGCCACCTCACTGAGAACGGTGGCAGCAATGATGGTGTCGGGTTCCGGTTCGGGCGGGCGGATTTGCCAGCCCGCTTGCAAGCCCCAGATGGCACCGGCGTGCGCCACCAGCACCGCACAGCCTGTCCACACGTGCCGTGCGGACCAATGCGGTGCGTACCCAGAGCGGGAAAGAGGAGTCGCCATAACAGTGGGTATCAAAAAGGAAAATGGGGCACACGGGCCGGGTGGTGCAGCAGGCTGGGTTGGGCTTGTGCCGGGGTGGCCACGCCACACAGCGCCATCGCCGCGTGCAGTTCGTCTTGCAGCAAGCGCAGCACGTGCGCCACGCCAGCCGCTCCAGCA
>JBLIZX010000117.1:0-2135 GCA_048860285.1 Macromonas sp.
CATGCGCGGCACCGACCATTGGCCCCCCCGCTGTGCCGCGTTGACCGGCCAGGTGGGGGACTGGGTGGGGTGCGGTATTTACGAATGGCGACCATCACCCTGCCGTGAATTTGAGGAAGGCAGCGATGCCTGTGCCCGCGCACGGGCGCGGCATGGCCTGCCCGACTTGACAGCGTAAACACCCTACTGCGCGGCCAACACTGGTGCCAATGCGGTGGCCAAGGAGGCGGCCATCGGCACCACGCTGGATACGTGCGGAATGCAGTCGGTGCTCCACAGGTGTGTCACGCCCGCGGCTTGCAACAACGGTTCAGCCCCTGGGGCCAGCAAGGCGTGGGTGGCTGCCACATCCACCGATGCAGCGCCCGCCGCCAACAGCAAACGCGCCGCTTGTGCCACGGTGTGGCCTGTGCTGATCACATCGTCCAACACCACCACGGCCCGGCCTTGCACCGCCAACCCCACAGGCAAGGCGATGCTGACATCATGGTCGCTATGGCGCACTTTGCGGCACACGCCGCTGGTGTTGCCGTACCGTTCTGCCGCTTGTGCCACCCATTGCGCTGCTTCTTCGTCTGGGCCTATCAACACCGCACCGGGCCGTTGCTGGTGGATCCAATCGGCCAACACCGGCGCACCACTGACGACCACCGGCTGCGCCACGGGCACGGCCTCGGCGAGGGTGGCCACGCGGTGCAAGTGTGGATCGACCGTGATCAGCGCATCGAACAAGTTGGCCAGAAAGGTGCCCACGATGCGTTGGCTGACCGCCTCACCGGGGGCAAAGGCAATGTCTTGCCGCATATAGCCCAAGTAAGGCGCGATGAGCGTGAGGTGACGCGCACCCAGCGCACGGGCGGTACGGGTGGCCAGCAGCAGTTCGACCAGTTTTTCGTTCGGCTGGTGCAACCCGCGCCACAACACCACACGGGGCGGCAAGGGTGTGGGCAAGCGCAGCTTGAGTTCACCATCTGGGAAGCGGTGGCGCTGCACCAGTTGCGGCTGCAAACTGATACTGGTGGCTTCGGCGTGAATGCTGTTCCACGCCTGTGCCAAACGTTGTGCGGGGATGATCTCATCGTCGAAATGCAGCAATGCCACCGTGCTAGGAACTAGGGCTGGGTCGGCAGCTGGCAAAGTGACGGACAAAGCCACCAAAGTAGCGGGCTGGGCCAAAGAGGATGACACCATGGCGATGACTGGGGCAGCGGTTTTAAGGTGGATTCAGAACTCGACGTACACGTGGGGCACGTCGGCGGCGGGGCCCAAGGTGTAACCGCTGGCCTTCTCGCTGGCTTGGCGGGCAAAGTCCAAGTCGGAAGGAAAAGCGGCGTACACACGGTACAGCAGATCACCTGTGGCCACCGGCTCACCCAATTTGCGCGCCAGATCGACCCCCGCCCCCTGCACCTTGGGCGCACCGGCCAAGCGCGCGATGCGGGCAATTTGCAGGTTATCGATGCCGGTCACGAAACCGGCTTGCGGTGCATGCACCTCAAAACTGAGCGCACCCAGTTGGGGGTGCTCGTGGTCAAACGGTTTGGCCCCTTGGGCTTGGATGATGGCCTGCATTTTCTCCAACGCGCGGCCCGAGTCGAGGATATCGCGCGCAATGGCAAAACCGTCACCGCCTCGAATATCAGGATCACACTCCAGCAAGCGGCCCGCCAGCCGCAGGGCTTTTTGGCGCAAGTCTTGGGGGGCCAACGGGTGGTTTTCCAGCACACGCATCACATCGCGCGCCTCCAGCACCGGGCCAATGCCGTTGCCAATCGGCTGACGGCCATCGGTGATGACCACATCCAGCGAGAGCTTGAGCCGGTCGGCCACATACTCGAACAAACGCCGCAGGCGCTGGGCCTCAGGCATGGAGCGCACCTTGGCGGTGGGGCCAATCGGGATGTCCAGCACCAAATGGTTGGAGCCAGCCGCAATTTTTTTGCTCAGGATGGACGCAATCATTTGCCCCGGCGAATCCAGCGACAAAGGGCGCTCCACCGAGATCAACACATCGTCGGCGGGCGACAAATCGGCGGTACCACCCCAGGCCAAGCAGGCGCGCTGGTCGCGCACGATGTCGCTGAGGCGTTCCAGCGGCAGCTCCACATTGGCCAGGACTTCCATCGTATCGGCGG
>JBLIZX010000118.1:0-2398 GCA_048860285.1 Macromonas sp.
ACGGCCCTGCGGATCTTGCCATTCGGTGCGGCCATTGGCGCTGCGCCCCAGCACCACGGCAGCGGCGGTACTGGGTGAGCTGAAGGCGTAATCCTGCGTGAAACGCAAACGCTCGCCATCGGGCACCAGCACGCCGTTGGACAGCAGTTCCTCGCGCAGGTCGTACATGCCTTTGGCATGCTGCTGCATGGATGGTGTGGTGTGCAGTGCGGCTTGCGAGTCGGCCTTGACGACAAAGCCCTGGTTGGCTTCGTAGCCGGTGGCGACCACGCCCTTGCCTTTGCAGCGCAACAGCGCCACCGCAGCGGGTACCGAGTTGCTGGGGCTGGGGCGGATCTGCTCGAAGGCGTACACGCCCAGCACGGGCAGCATGCCCAGCATGTGCTCCAGAAACACCACCATGTCGGCGCGGTCGGCTTCGCTCAGTGAGGGTTCGGTCGGCTGGTTGGCGTTGTCCAGTGGCAGGCGTTTGGCGCTGTGTGCCAGCCGGATGAGGTTGCTTTCCAGAAACTGCACGTGCGCTTTGTTGAGCTGGCCGGGCGCGGCCACAAAGGCGATGGCGCGGTTCCAGAAGTCCTTTTGCGCAAAGTGGCTCTCCAGTCGGGGGCGGATGGGGTCGCCTTCGCCCACGTAGAGCATGTCGCCCTCGCCATCCAGGCGCGGCCCCAGCAGCAGATACACGCCAGTTTGCGCCAGTTCCGGGCGTGCCTTGACCTGCGGCAGCAGAGCGCGTGGAAACACCAGCGCCTTGCCGACCCAGTTGGATCGCTCCACCAGCCGTAGCCCATCCGGGTCGCCATCGGCAACAAAGATGCGTAAAGAGAATGGGTTGCCCATGGTGGTACCGCGTGTCTTGGTGGTGGTGTCAGTGCATCAAAGCAAATTGCACCACCCGCTCGCTCAACCAAATGCCTTGGTTGCGCATTTTTTGCAGGGCATCCGGCATGTGCAAGTCGTAACCCAACTGTTTGGCTTTTACCAACATGCCCACAGACCCGGTCAGTGTCAAATCGCACAGCCGGGCAATGCGTCGGCCTGCGGTTTCGTCTATGCCCACCAGCGGTAAGCTCAAGTTCATGGCCGTTTGAATGACGGAGGCTTCGCCCCGATCCAACGAATTTTGCAAAAATGGCAGCAGCGCCACTGGGGCGGTTTGAATGTCCAGCCAGTCTGTCGCCCGTTCAAACGCATCCACGCCAAACGCAGCACGCCCGCCCACGCGAACCTCTGCCGCCACCTCGTACGGTACCACCACCCGCTGGAACAGAAAACGCAAAACATCCAAATTGCCCGTGGCAGCTGCCAGTGAAATCAGTGGCGTGGTGTTGGTCACCAGTGTGAGGTTGCGCTCAGGCATGCAACACGTCCGAAGCCAGTTCGTCGTCGCCCAAGTCGATGATAGGCACGCCAAAACGGTGCAACTGGGCCAAAAAACTCACCCTGTCCATGCCAATCAACTGCGCGGCCATGCCGGACGAGAGCCGCTTCATTTCAAACAGCTTGGCCGCCATGGCCAGTTTGGCTTCCTGTGCAAAGTCTTCGGGCGCACGGTGCATGGCATCCAGATAGTGTTCTGGTACATCAACAACAATTTGCATGGCAAATCACCTTTCGTTTCTCACGTTTGTGATTTTTGCATGGGTGCCCGCTTGGCTGGTGGCATCACTGCAACGCACTTGATGTGCGCGGGAGTGATGCCAGTTCCTGCCGTACCGCGCTGATTAGACGCGGTTGGCCAGTTCCACGGCCTTGCCGATGTAGCTGGCTGGGGTCATGGCCAGCAGGCGGTCTTTGTCGGCTTGCGGGATGTCCAGTGAGACAATGAGGCCGTGCAGCGCCTCTTGCGTGACCGATTTGCCGCGCGTGACTTCCTTGAGTTTTTCGTAGGCACCCGGCACACCGTAGCGGCGCATCACGGTTTGGATGGGTTCGGCCAGCACTTCCCAGGCGGCGTCCAAGTCGGCGGCCAGGGCTTCTTCGTTGAGTTCGAGCTTGTTGAGGCCCGTCATCAGCGATTGGTGCGCCAGCACGGCGTAGCCCAGCGCCACGCCGATGTTGCGCAGCACGGTGGAGTCGGTCAGGTCGCGCTGCCAGCGGCTGATGGGCAGTTTTTCGGACAGGTGCTTGAGCACGGCGTTGGCCAAGCCCAGGTTGCCTTCGGCGTTCTCGAAGTCGATCGGGTTGACCTTGTGCGGCATGGTGGACGAGCCAATCTCGCCCGCCTTGAGCTTTTGCTTGAAGTAGCCCAAATACACGTAGCCCCAGATGTCGCGTGCCAATTCGATCATGATGGTGTTGCTGCGCGCCACGGCATCGAACAGTTCGGCCATGTAGTCGTGCGGCTCAATCTGGATGCTGTACGGCTGGAAGGTCAGGCCCAGGCCGATTTTGGCATCGG
>JBLIZX010000119.1:0-2927 GCA_048860285.1 Macromonas sp.
GGCCCCTCGTTTGGGGCACGCGCCAGCGCGGAGAACTCGGTGCAGGACATTGCCCGGCTGGTGCGCCACGCCCACCGCTACCACAGCCGGGTTTTTGTTACGCTCAACACCATTTTGCGCGACGATGAACTGGAACCCGCCCGCAAACTCATCCACCAACTGTACGACGCAGGGGCCGACGCGCTCATCGTCCAAGACATGGGGCTGCTGGAGCTGGATTTGCCGCCGATCCAACTGCACGCCAGCACGCAAACCGACATCCGCAGCCCAGAGAAAGCGCGCTTTTTGCAAGACGCGGGCCTGAGCCAGATTGTGTTGGCGCGTGAACTGACACTGCCGCAGATCGCCGCCATCCGCGCCGCCACCGACCCGGCACGCTGCAACTTGGAATTCTTTGTCCATGGCGCTTTGTGCGTGGCGTACAGCGGCCAGTGCTACATCAGCCACGCCCACACCGGGCGCAGCGCCAACCGGGGCGATTGCAGCCAAGCCTGCCGCTTGCCCTACGAGGTCAAGGACAGCCAAGGCCGTATCGTGGCACACGACAAACATGTGCTGAGCATGAAGGACAACAACCAGAGCGACAACCTGCGGGCGTTGATCGACGCGGGCGTGCGCAGCTTCAAGATCGAAGGCCGTTACAAGGACATGGGCTATGTGAAAAACATCACCGCCCACTACCGCTTGTTGCTGGACGAAATCCTGGAAGAACGCCCCGAACTGGCGCGGGCCTCCAGCGGCGAATGCACCTTCTTTTTCCAGCCCGACCCGAACCAGAACTTCAACCGCGAATTCACCGACTACTTCGTGCAAGGCCGCAAGGAAGACATCGGCGCGTTTGACTCCCCCAAAAACCCCGGCCAGACCATAGGCTGGGTGACCAAGGTCAACCCCGACAGCGTGGAGCTGGAACTGCACGATACCAGCACCGTGCTGCACAACGGCGATGGCCTGTGCTATTACGACCTGCACAAAGAGCTGGTCGGCCTGCAAACCAACCGCGTCGAAGCCCTCAAAGGCCAGGGCCGCTGGCGCATCTTCCCCAAAGACCCGATGGCGGGCTTCAAGGACTTGCGCGCGGGCGTGGAAGTCAACCGCAACCGCAGCATGGAATGGGTGCGCACACTGGAGAAAAAATCCGCCGAACGCCGCATGGGCGTGTGGATGAAATTGCACGACAACAACCCCAACAGCTTGACCCTGCAACTGACCGATGAAGACGGCCACAGCGCGCAGGCCAATGTAAGCGTGGTACTGCAAGCCGCCAAAGACCCCAGTCAAGCCGACACCAAACTGCGCGAACAACTGGGGCGATTGGGCGACACATTGTTCCAGCCACTGGACATTGCACTGGAACTGTCGCAACCGTGGTTTGTGCCAGCATCGGTGCTGAACCAACTGCGGCGTGAGGCGGTCGAACGGCTGGAAGCGGCCCGCGCTGTCGCGTTGACGCGCCTACCACGTGCTCATCCAGTGGAACCACCAGCCCCCTACCCCGAGGATACCCTGAGCTACCTGGCCAACGTGTACAACCACAAGGCACGCGACTTCTATGCCAAACACGGCGTGCAAGTGATTGCGGCCGCCTACGAAAGCCAGGAGGAAGAAGGCGAAGTCAGCCTGATGATCACCAAGCACTGCGTACGCTACTCCCTGAGTCTGTGCCCCAAACAGGCCAAAGGCGTGACGGGCGTACAAGGCACGGTGCGCGCTGAGCCACTGCAACTCATCAACGGCAAGGAAAAGCTCACCCTGCGCTTTGACTGCAAACCGTGCGAAATGCACGTGGTGGGCAAGATAAAGCGCAGTGTGCTCAACCAGACCCCGGCGGTGCCGATGCAGTTTTACAAGACGCGGCCCGTGGCCACCACACGGACAACGACCGTGGCATAGCGGCGCACAGCAGCGCCAGCTGTGCTGGCGATCGATTACCGGCAACGGACAACGGACACGAAAAAGGGCTGGTACAAACCAGCCCTTGTGCTTTAAGCCCTAATCAATCAACCCACCCATTTGCGGGCGTTGCGCCAAATACGCATCCAAGGACTGAGCGCGTCGATGCCGCCGCTTTGGGCGTAGTCCGTCCAGCTCATCTGGATGTTGCGGAACACGCGCTCGGGGTGCGGCATCATGGCGGTAAAACGCCCGTCGGCGGTGGTGACGCTGGTCAGGCCACCGGCGCTGCCGTTGGGGTTGAACGGGTATTGCTCGGTCGGCAGGCCGAAGTTGTCCACGTAGCGCATGGCGGCAATGGCCTTGGTGGCATCGCCACGATGCTTGAAGTTGGCGTAACCTTCGCCGTGCGCCACCGCAATCGGCAAGCGGCTGCCCGCCATGCCTTGCAGGAACAGGCTGGGCGAATCCAGCACTTCCACCATGCTCAGGCGGGCCTCGAAGCGTTCGCTCTGGTTGGTGGTGAAGCGCGGCCAAGCCTCGGCACCAGGAATGATATCGGCCAATTCGGCAAACATCTGGCAGCCGTTGCACACACCCAAACCAAAGGTGTCCTGACGGGCAAAGAAGCCCTGGAACTGCTCGGACAGCACAGGATTGAAGGTGATGCTGCGCGCCCAGCCGATGCCAGCGCCCAGCGTGTCGCCGTAGCTGAAGCCACCACAGGCCACCACGCCCTTGAAGTCTTGCAACTGGGCGCGGCCCGTTTGCAGGTCGGTCATGTGAACGTCGTAGGCCTCAAAACCGGCTTCGGTGAAGGCGTAGGCCATCTCAACGTGTGAGTTGACCCCTTGCTCGCGCAAAATAGCCACCTTGGGCCGTGACAGGTTGAGGAACGGCGCGGCCACGTTGTCCGCCGGATCGAAGGTCAGGGCCACGTGCATGCCGGGGTCGTTGGGCACACCGGCGGCGGCGTGTTCGGCATCGGCACAGGCCGGGTTGTCGCGCTGCTGGTTGATTTTCCAGCTCACGCT
>JBLIZX010000120.1:0-4701 GCA_048860285.1 Macromonas sp.
GGACTCTGTGGCAATGCGATAATGGAGAATTACCAGCATCACAAACTCTCAGGCAAACGGGTCAATATCGCGCGAAACGGGTTTCGCCATGGCATTGGCCTCAAGTTCCAACACCGTCTCACGAGGGCGTGTCAAGGAGCACCCAAGGTTTTTCGTTAGAGAAATTCTCAAAAGGTTCATCATGGAAATCAACAAGGCTGACACCACCGTCACCACCACCGAAGCCAACGCTCCCGAACTGATGGGCGCGGAAATCATGGTTCGCGCATTGCAGGCCGAAGGCGTGCAACAAATCTGGGGCTATCCCGGTGGCGCTGTGCTCTACATTTACGACGCGATTTACAAGCAAAACACCATCCAGCACGTGCTGGTGCGTCACGAACAAGCTGCCGTTCATGCCGCCGACGGTTTTGCCCGCGCTACGGGTGAAGTGGGTGTGGCTCTGGTCACTTCTGGCCCCGGCCTGACCAACGCCGTCACCGGCATCGCTACCGCTTACAGCGACAGCATTCCGATGGTCATCATCTCGGGCCAAGTCGGTACCGCTGCCATTGGTTCCGACGCGTTCCAAGAATGCGACACCGTGGGCATCACGCGTCCTATCGTCAAGCACAACTTCTTGGTCAAAGACGTGCGCGACATGGCCGAGACCATGAAAAAGGCCTTCCACATCGCCCGCACAGGCCGTCCCGGCCCTGTGGTGGTGGACATTCCGAAGGATGTGTCGTTCAACCGCACCGCCTACCATGGCTACCCCGAGACGGTGTCCAGGCGCAGTTACAACCCGGTGCGCAAGGGCCACGGCGGCCAAATCCGCAAGGCGTTGCAACTGTTGCTCAACGCCAAACGCCCCTACATTTACACCGGTGGTGGCGTGTTGCTGGGCAATGCGGTGTCCGAACTGCGCACGTTGGTCGATCTGTTGGGTTACCCAGTCACGCACACCTTGATGGGCTTGGGTGCTTACCCCGCTACCGACAAAAAATTCTTGGGCATGCTGGGCATGCACGGCACCGTTGAGGCCAATTACGCCATGCAGCACTGCGACGTGCTGCTGGCCGTGGGTGCCCGTTTTGACGACCGCGTGATTGGCAACCCCAAACATTTCGCCTCTGTTGAACGCAAGATCATCCACATCGACATCGACCCTTCCAGCATCGCCAAGCGCGTCAAGGTGGATGTGCCGATCGTGGGTGATGTAAAAGACGTGTTGACCGAATTGATCAACATGGTCAAGGAAGCGCAGCAGCAGCCCGACGCTGGCGCACTGCAAGCGTGGTGGGACACCATTGAAGGCTGGCGTTCGCGCGATTGCCTGCGCTACGACCGTGGCAACACCGAGGTCATCAAGCCGCAAGCGGTGGTGGAAAGCCTGTGGAACCTGACCAAGGACGACGATTGCTACATCACGTCCGACGTGGGCCAGCACCAAATGTTTGCCGCCCAGTTCTACAAATTCAACGAGCCGCGCCGTTGGATCAACTCCGGTGGCTTGGGTACCATGGGCGTGGGCCTGCCGTACGCGATGGGCATCAAGCTGGCCAAGCCGCAAGCCGACTGCTGGTGCATCACGGGCGAAGGTTCGATCCAGATGAACATTCAGGAACTCTCGACCTGCCAGCAATACGGCACGCCGGTCAAGATCATTTCCCTGAACAACCGCTACTTGGGCATGGTGCGCCAGTGGCAAGAGCTGATCTACCAAGGCCGTTACAGCAACAGCTACATGGATGCGTTGCCCAACTTCGTCAAGTTGGCCGAGGCCTATGGCCACGTGGGGATGCTGATTGAGCGCCCTGAGGACGTGGAACCCGCTTTGCGCGAGGCCCGTGCCATCAAAGACCGCACCGTGTTCTTGGATTTCCGCACCGACCCGACCGAAAACGTTTGGCCGATGGTGGAAGCCGGTAAGGGCATCACCGAAATGCTGTTGGGTTCGGAAGAGCTGTAATCCTTTTTTTCAGAAGAATTCCCATGAAACACATCATTGCCGTTCTGCTGGAAAATGAACCCGGCGCATTGTCGCGCGTGGTAGGCCTGTTCTCGGCCCGGGGCTACAACATCGAGTCCCTGACGGTGGCCCCCACCGAAGATCCGTCGCTGTCGCGCATGACCATCCAGACCAACGGTTCGGAAGACGTGATCGAGCAGATCACCAAGCACCTCAACCGCCTGATCGAGGTGGTCAAGGTGGTGGACTTGACCGAAGGTGCCTATACCGAGCGTGAATTGATGCTCATCAAGGTGCGTGCTGTCGGCAAGGAGCGCGACGAAATGAAGCGCATGGCCGACATCTTCCGTGGTCGCATCATCGACGTGACCGAGAAGAGCTACACCATCGAACTCACTGGCGATCAAGCCAAGAACGATGCCTTCTTGGACGCTATCGACCGCACGGCGATTCTGGAAACCGTGCGCACCGGCCCCAGCGGCATTGGCCGTGGTGAGCGCATCCTGCGCGTCTGACCTGTTTGTATTTTTCAACCCCCTGATTCCTTTTTTACGGAGCAACCATGAAAGTTTTCTACGACAAAGATTGTGACCTGAGCCTGATCAAGGGCAAGACCGTTGCCATCATCGGCTACGGCTCGCAAGGCCACGCCCACGCACAAAATCTGAACGACAGCGGCGTGAAGGTCGTGGTCGGTCTGCGCAAAGGCGGCGCTTCTTGGGACAAGGTTGCCAAGGCTGGCTTGGAAGTGATGGAAGTCAACGACGCTGTCAAGGCCGCCGATCTGGTCATGATCCTGTTGCCCGACGAAAACATCCCCGAGGTGTACAACAACAACGTCGCCCCGAACATGAAGCAAGGTGCCACGCTGGCCTTTGCCCACGGCTTCAACGTGCATTACAACCAAGTGGTGCCCCGCGCCGACTTGGACGTGATCATGGTCGCCCCCAAGGGTCCGGGCCACACCGTGCGTTCCGAGTACCTCAAAGGCGGCGGTGTGCCGTCGCTGATCGCTGTGTACCAAGACAAGTCTGGCAAGGCCCGTGATTTGGCCCTGTCCTACGCCATGGCCAACGGCGGTGGCAAGGGTGGCATCATCGAAACCAACTTCAAGGAAGAAACCGAAACCGACCTGTTCGGCGAACAAGCCGTGCTGTGCGGTGGTGCCGTGGAACTGGTGAAGATGGGCTTTGAAACCCTGACCGAAGCTGGCTACGCTCCGGAAATGGCCTACTTCGAGTGCCTGCACGAGCTCAAGCTGATCGTGGACTTGATGTACGAAGGCGGCATCGCCAACATGAACTACTCCATCTCCAACAACGCGGAGTATGGTGAGTACGTGACCGGCACCGAAGTCATCAACGAAAAGTCGCGCGAAGCCATGCGCGCTGCCTTGAAGCGCATCCAAACCGGTGAATACGCCAAGATGTTCATCTTGGAAGGCCGCACCAACTACCCGTCGATGACCGCCCGCCGTCGTCTCAACGCCGAGCATCCGATTGAGGTGGTGGGCGAGAAGCTGCGCGCCATGATGCCTTGGATTTCCAAGAACAAGCTGGTGGACCAAACCCGCAACTGATGCCGTTGCGCACCTTCAGCGGCCGCTTTGTGGCGGTCGTCGGTGGTGTGCTGGTGTTCGCAAGCCGCCTGTGGGGCGGCTTTTTTGCGTCTGGCGTACACTCTGCGCCCATGATCCATTGCTTTTTGGCCCGTTGAGGCTTTTGTCCATGCACGACGGTAGTACCGACCCTTTTGACGATGCTGATACCGAGGTGGTGCCGCGCAAGCGCCACAAGGGCATTTATGTGTTGCCCAACATGATCACCCTGGCCGCGCTGTTTGGCGGCTTTTACGCGATCGTGATGTCGATGAACGACCGCTACGATCTGGCCACCGCCGCAATTTTCATCGCTATGGTGCTCGACAGTTTGGATGGCCGCGTAGCACGCATGACCAACACCCAAAGCGCGTTTGGTGAGCAGATGGACTCGCTGTCCGACATGGTGTCGTTTGGTGCCGCCCCGGCCTTGATTGCTTACGAATGGACACTGCGCGATTTGGGCCGTTGGGGCTGGATTGCCGCTTTTGTGTATTGCGCCTGTGCCGCGTTGCGGTTGGCACGCTTTAACGTCAACACCGGCGTGGTGGACAAACGCTACTTTCAAGGCCTGCCATCGCCCGCCGCCGCTGCGTTGGTGGCTGGGTTCATTTGGCTGGCCAATGAGGCGGGTTGGCGTGGCGAGGATCTGATGTGGCCCACTTTTGTCCTGACCTTGTACGCGGGTTTGACCATGGTGACCAATGTGCCGTTTTACAGCTTCAAGGATGTTCACTTGAAGAAGAGCGTGCCGTTTGCCGCCATTGTGTTGATCGCGTTGGGCATTGCGGTCATCAACATCCACCCGCCCACCGTGTTGTTCGGTTTGTTTGTGCTGTACGGATTGTCGGGGTATGTGGTGTACGCCATCCGCAAGTCCAAAGGCAAACCCACCAGCGTGATCAGCACCTCTACCGATGAGCCCGACGAACGTGGTCTGCATGGTGATTGAACCGCCGCGCAAGCCGCAGGCTATACCAACGAT
This sequence comes from Macromonas sp., assembly GCA_048860285.1. GTDB lineage: Bacteria > Pseudomonadota > Gammaproteobacteria > Burkholderiales > Burkholderiaceae_C > Macromonas_A. The sequence goes on from JBLIZX010000120.1 coordinate 4,534, forward strand.
GCAGATTTCCGATCGAAACGCCAAAAGCTTTGTGATACATTGAAGCCCATGCACACCGCCACCGCTTTTTCCCTACTAGCACTGTTCCGATACGGGCAGTTGGGATAGCGCGCGCGTTTTCCGTACCCACGGCCCGTATGCATCCGCAGCGGGCCGTTTGTTTTGTGG
>JBLIZX010000121.1:0-2435 GCA_048860285.1 Macromonas sp.
ACCTCAAATCGGTATGCTGTGCCGGGCCTGTGCCGGGGGTTAGGATGGCCTTATGGCAGAATAGCCATACCGCTTGAGGTGGTGGATCATTTCAGGCGTACTCTTTTTATGCAGCAGGTGCTGCGCCTTTACCAAGAGGAAACCAATGAAAAAACTGAACAAAATTGCAATGTTGTTTGCAACCGTTGCCCTGGCCACCGCCGCCGGCGCTCAATCTGTTGACAACTGGCGCAATGGCACCGGTGAACTGGTGTGGAAAGCTGGCGCTGACAACCTGTGCTGGCGCGATGCCAACTGGACCCCGGCCACTGCCGTGCAAGGCTGTGACGGTGCCATCACCGCCCAAGCTCCGCAAGCTCCTGCTGCCGCTGTGGCTCCGGCTCCTGCCGCAGCACCGGCACCGGCACCGGCTTCTGTGGCCGCTCCGGTGGTGGCCGCTTCCAAGGTGACCTACGCTGCCGACGCTTTCTTTGACTTCGACAAGGCTGTGCTCAAGCCCGAAGGCAAGGCCAAGTTGGACGACGTGGTGGCCAAGGTCAAGGGCATCAACTTGGAAGTCATCGTGGCCGTGGGTCACACCGACTCCGTGGGCAAAGACGCTTACAACCAAAAGCTGTCGGTCAAACGTGCTGAAGCTGTGAAGGCTTACTTGGTCTCCAAGGGCATTGAAGCCAACCGCGTGTACACCGAAGGCAAGGGCGAAGCCCAGCCGGTGGCCGACAACAAGACCGGTGCTGGCCGTGCCAAGAACCGTCGCGTGGAAATCGAAGTGGTGGGCACCCGCGCCAACTGATCGTTTGATATAACGATGACAAAAAACCGCGCTTCGTGCGCGGTTTTTTGTTGCCCCCGCGATAATCGTCGCTATGGACAACATCACACAGAACGTCGATCCGGCCGAACTGGCCAAATTCTCCGAACTGGCCCACCGCTGGTGGGATCCTGAAAGCGAGTTCCGTCCGCTGCACCAAATCAACCCGCTGCGCTTGGGCTGGATCCAGCAGCAAGCGCCTTTGGCTGGGTGCCGTGTGCTGGATGTTGGCTGCGGCGGTGGCATTTTGGCCGATGCCATGGCCCGCCAAGGGGCGCAGGTGCTGGGCATCGATCTGGCCACCAAGTCGTTGAAAGTGGCGCAGTTGCATGCGCTGGAAGCCGAAACCCCCAACGTCCAATACCGCGAGGTGAGTGCCGAAGCCTTGGCCGCCGAGCAACCGGGGCAGTTTGACGTGGTGACGTGCATGGAAATGCTGGAACACGTGCCCGACCCGTCGTCGATTGTGCGAGCGTGTGCCACTTTGGTCAAACCGGGTGGCTGGGTGTTTTTTTCCACGCTCAACCGCAACCCCAAGTCGTTCCTGTTTGCGATTGTGGGGGCCGAGTACGTGCTCAACCTGTTGCCCAAGGGTACGCACGAGTACGCCAAATTCATCAAACCCAGCGAGCTGGCGGGCTACTGCCGGCAGGCTGGGCTGGATGTGCAGGCCAGCAAAGGCATGGAATACAACCCGTTGACGCGCCGTTATTGGCTCAGCAACGATACCAGCGTCAACTACGCGTTGGCCACGCGAAAGGCTGCCGCATGAGCCGCTTTGCCCACATTCAGGCGGTGCTGTTCGATTTGGACGGCACGCTCATCGACAGTGCGCCCGATTTGGGCTTTGCCGCTGACGTGATGCGGGTGGCGCGTGGCCTGCCATCGTTGCCGTTAGAGCATTACCGCTCGATGGCCGGGGCCGGTGCCCGAGGCATGATTCAGGTGGCGTTTGGGCATGGCCCCGACCACCCCGAATTTGAGGCCTTGCGCGAGGAATTTCTCAACAACTACGCGGCCTGCATGGCCCAGCGCACCACCGTGTTCGACGAGGTGGACACCTTGTTGCAGACGCTGGAGCAACGTGGCTTGCCCTGGGGCGTGGTGACGAACAAGTGGGAACGCTTTGCCCTGCCGCTGACGGCGGGGATGCCGTTGTTCCGGCGTGCGGCCACCATTGTGGGCGGCGACACGACCCCGCACGCCAAGCCGCACCCTGAGCCGTTGTTCGAGGCCGCTCGCCGCATCGGCCTGCCGCCGGAGGTGTGCCTGTATGTGGGCGACGATGAGCGCGACATTGTGGCCGGGCGTGCTGCGGGTATGCCCACGGTGGCCGCCCGCTATGGCTATCTGGGTGCGAAGAACGACGTGACGCACTGGAACGCCGATGCGGTGATAGAAAATCCGTTGCAGCTCTTGAATTTTCTCGAATTGGCGTAAACTACGCCGTCACAGGGGCTGCACTGGTTTCGACGTGGGTTCGGGCACGCAGCAGGGCATGTCGAGGTTCTGTCACCTCGTAAAACCGCAGAAAAAAACTAACTGCAAACGACGAACGTTTCGCACTCGCCGCTTAATCCGGTGAGCCTTGCAACAGTTGGCCGATGGGCTGGGCAAGGGCGGT
>JBLIZX010000122.1:0-25121 GCA_048860285.1 Macromonas sp.
CCCACCACCAACGGTGTCATCACACCCACAATGTCCACCAAACCAAACGGCAACAACAAACAATAAATGTACGCGGTGCGGTGCAACAGCAGCGTGTACGGAAACGGAATCGGCGTGCCGCTGATGCGCTCGCACGAGGCCGCCGCCCCCGTCATGGCGGACAACGTGTCGTCAATCTGTGCCAACAACGGGCCGTCGATCTGCCCTTGGTGGCGACACGTGGCCAAATCGGCCCCCATGTGGAGCATCAACGCAGCGGGCCGGTTGCCACTGGCCTGCACCGCCCGCCATTCCTCGGCGCTGAGCATGGCCTCAATGGCGCGCGTATCGCTGCTGCGGCGCAACTGCACGCGCAACGCATGGCAAAACGCCACCGCACGCAGCACCATGCGATGGCGCACATCGGGCAAACCCTGCGGGGCAGGCTCAATCAAATGCAAGCATTGGCGCGACAGGTTGCGGCTGCGCAGCACCAACTCGCCCCAAAGCTTGCGAGCTTCCCAGTAACGGTCGTAAGCCGCTGTGTTGCGAAAGCCCAGAAAAATGGCCAACGGCAACCCCATCAACGTGAACGGAATCGCCGTCATCGTGACCTTGAAGTGGAACCACTCGCCGTGCGTGAGGGTGACCAACACCGCCAACACCACGTTGAACACCAGCACCGGCAAAATACGTGGCAACATGGAGCCACGCCACAGCAAAAACAACTTGAAGCCGGAAGGACGGTCGCGAAGAATCATGGCGGCCACAGTCTAGCACTGGCCCAGTGGTATGCCGTGTGGCTGTTTCAGAATGGCCTTACACTGTCCTGTCGATCGGTTTCTTCTACCCGAAGGCCGTTTCTTCTTCTGGTTTACGCATCCACACACCCGGCATGACACCGCAACAGCAAGACAAGCGCGCCGAACTCCACCGCGCCGCCCTCGAATACCACGAGTTCCCCACCCCCGGCAAAGTGGCCATCGCTGCCACCAAACAACTCACCAACCAGCGCGACTTGGCACTGGCCTACTCGCCGGGCGTGGCGGCACCGTGCGAGGAAATCGTCAAAGACCCCAACGCCGCGTTCAAATACACCAGCCGGGGCAACTTGGTGGCCGTCATCACCAACGGCACCGCCGTGCTGGGTTTGGGCGACATCGGGCCACTGGCCTCCAAGCCCGTGATGGAAGGCAAGGGCGTACTGTTCAAAAAGTTCGCCGGTATCGATGTGTTTGACATCGAAATCAACGAAAAAGACCCCGACAAGCTGGTTGAAATCATCGCCAGCATGGAACCCACCTTTGGTGGTGTCAACCTCGAAGACATCAAAGCCCCCGACTGCTTCTACATCGAGCGCAAACTGCGCGAGCGCATGAAGATTCCGGTCTTTCACGACGACCAACACGGCACCGCCATTGTGGTGGGTGCGGCCATGCTCAACGGCCTCAAAGTCGTGGGCAAAGACATTAAAAACGTCAAACTCGTCACCTCTGGCGCGGGTGCGGCAGCGCTGGCTTGCTTGGGCCTCCTGGTCAAACTCGGCCTGCCACGCGAAAACATCTACGTCACCGATTTGGCGGGTGTGGTGTACCAAGGCCGCACCGAACTGATGGACGCGGACAAAGCCCAATTTGCGCAAGCCACCGCTGCCCGCACCCTGCGCGAAATCATCGTCGGGGCCGACATTTTTTTGGGCCTGTCCGCTGGGGGGGTGCTCAAACCCGACATGGTGGCCAGCATGGCCGCCAACCCGCTGATCTTCGCGCTGGCCAACCCCACACCCGAAATCACCCCCGAAGAAGTCAAGGCCGTGCGCAGCGATGCCATCATGGCCACAGGCCGTACCGACTACCCCAACCAAGTCAACAACGTCCTGTGCTTCCCTTACATCTTCCGGGGTGCGCTGGATGCGGGTGCCGCCACCATCACCGATGAGATGGAAATTGCCGCCGTCCACGCCATCGCCGAGCTGGCCCAGGCCGAACAGAGCGAAGTGGTGGCAGCCGCTTACACCGGTCAGACGTTGGCCTTTGGCCCCGAATACCTCATCCCCAAGCCATTTGATCCGCGCTTGATGATGAAAATTGCGCCTGCCGTGGCCCAAGCCGCGGCCCATTCGGGCGTGGCACTGCGCCCCATTGCCGACATGGACGCTTACCGCGACAAGCTGCAAAGCTTCGTCTTTGCCTCCGGCACCATGATGAAACCCGTGTACGCTGCCGCCAAAAAGGCGCTGCACAAACGCATCGCCTATGCCGAAGGCGAAGAAGAACGCATCCTGCGCGCCTGCCAAGTGGTGGTCGATGAAGGCCTGGCCCGCCCCGTGCTGATTGGTCGGCCCGCCATCATCGCGCAACGCATCGAAAAATTTGGCCTACGCTTGGCCGAAGGGCTGGACTACGACGTGGTCAACGTCGAAAACGACCACCGCTACCGCGACTTCTGGCAAACCTACCACCGCCTGATGGAACGCCGGGGCGTGACCGAACAGTTGGCCAAAATCGAAATGCGCCGCCGCCTGTCGCTCATTGGGGCCATGCTGCTGCACAAGGGCGAAGTCGATGGTCTAATCTGCGGTACGTGGGGCAACAACACCATGCACCTGCAATACATCGACCAAGTAATTGGCTTGCGCGACGATGCCCACTGCTACGCCGCCATGAATGCAGTGATGCTGCCAGGCCGCCAAATCTTCATGGTTGATACCCACATCAACTACGACCCCAGCGCACAAGAGCTGGCCGAAATCACCAAAATGGCGGCGCGCAAAATGCTGCGTTTTGGCATCACGCCCAAGGTGGCACTGCTGTCGCACTCTAACTTCGGTTCGTCCGACCAGCCTTCTGCCGTCAAAATGCGCCAAACCTTGGCCATTTTGCGCGAACGTGCCCCGTGGTTGGAAGTGGATGGCGAAATGCACGGCGACGTGGCACTCGATGCCAACGCGCGCACCCAACTCATGCCCAACAGCGTGTTGACGGGCGATGCCAACCTGCTGGTGTTCCCTAACATCGATGCCGCCAACATCAGTTACAACCTGCTCAAAACCGCCGCAGGTGGTGGTATTGCCATTGGCCCCATGCTGCTGGGTGTGGCCAGACCAGCCCACATCTTGACCGCCAGCGCCACGGTGCGCCGTATCGTCAACATGACCGCATTGACCGTAAGCGAGGCCAATGCCGGGCCGCGCGCGTCCCAGGCGGCAACGCCCACCACGGCATAAGCCCACCGCCGGGCCACACCGGCGTTAAAAAGGCGCGTTCACACTGGGGCCACCGACGGTGGCCCCTTGCTTTTCAACACCGCTTAGGGCACACTTGCGCCCTTGTTTTCAGGGTAAACCCGCGTTGATACCGAGGGTTTACCCGTTTGTTTTGTGGGGGCCCAGCAGACCGCGCGTCCACACCCGCACCGCCGCCGCCAGTCTCCACATTGTGCCGCCCTGCCCTGGGTGGTTCGGGATTTTCAACTTTGACACAAGAAAGACAAACGGAGATGGACACACCGCTTCGTACCGTTCGCACCAACATCGTTCAATCGATACGCGCTCACACCGTCCAAAACCTGCAAGCCGCAGCCGAAGAGCTGGGCCACCACTTTCTGTACGCCAACCTGGCCAACGCGCAAAACAAGCAAGACGTGCTCGATCTGATTGCCGGTCAGTACACCCTGCCCGCCAGCTTTGGCAAAAACTTTGATGCGCTCTACGAGTGCATGACCGACTTGATCCACAAATCTGGCCCACAAACCGGCTTTGTGGCGGTGCTGGAACACATCCCGACCAGCCCCAAGTTCGACAAAGAAGCGCGTGAGCAACTGCTCGACATCTTCCGCGACATTGCCGAATACTGGAACGACCGCAAAGTAGCGTTCCGCTGCTTTTACTCGTTCTCGGTAGCCCGCGCCGCCAAGGCCGAAGATTTGAGTGCCAACAGCGACGAGCCGCTGTTGACCGACAAGCTGGTCGATGTCAGCCCGATGGCACTGCGCATGAGCAGCCCCTTCAACGCCGGCTATTGGCTGAGCAGCGCGGCCTGAGCCAACGCCACATACTCCGCCACCGGCACTTCCTCGGCGCGGCGTTGCAGGTCAAACGACCCCGCAAAACCGCGCGCTTCGAGCCAGCGGCCTAAGCTGTGCCGCAACAGCTTGCGCCGCTGCGAAAACGCCACCTTTACCAGCTCCTCCAGCAGTTTGGCATCGACAACGGGGGGCTGTGCCAGCGGTACCATCCGCACCACCGCACTGTCCACCCTGGGCGGTGGCTCGAAACTCTCCGGCGGCACAAACAACACGTCTTCCATCGCGTAGCGCCATTGCAGCATCACGCTCAGTCGGCTGTAATCGGCGGTACAAGGCTGCGCCACCATGCGGTCGATCACCTCTTTTTGCAGCATAAAGTGCTGATCCAGCACCACGTCGGCCACATCCAGCAAATGGAACAAGATGGGCGTGGAGATGTTGTACGGCAAATTGCCCACCACCCGCATCGGCTCAGAGCGGCTGGCCGCCAGCGCGCGGAAATCCACCCGCAGCACGTCGGATTCAATCACCTGCAACTGCGGGTGGGTGCGCAAGCGCAGCGCCAGGTCGCGGTCGAGTTCAATCACCGTCAACTGGCCCAACCGCTCCACCAACGGCTGCGTCAATGCCGCCAGACCGGGGCCAATCTCGACCACAAACTGGCCCGGCTGCGGTGCAATCGCTTGCACGATGGCCTCGATGATGCCGCGATCCGACAAAAAATGTTGTCCAAAACGCTTGCGCGCTTGGTGGGGGGCTGAAGGTTTCAAGGTTGAGGAGCTTCGCGGTATTCCACATACGCTTGGGCGCGCAAATCGCGCAACCAATTGGCGTAAGCGGTTTCGGTTTTTTGTTCACGCAACAGGTTGCGCACCCAATCGCGCTGTTGCGCCGGGGTGAGTTCGGCTTGACGGCGCTGCTGCACTTGAATCAAGTGGACACCAAAGCGCGACACCAACGGCATCGACACTTGGCCGGGGGCCAGTTCGTCCATCGCCTGTTCAAACTCGGGCACAAACTGGCCGGGGCTGGCCCAGCCCAGATCACCACCTTGCGCCGCCGAACCATCTTGGCTGTGCTGGCGCGCCAAGGCCTCAAACGTGGCCTTGCCATTGAGCACCTGCTCGCGCCAACCATTCAGGCGAGCCAACGCTGCTGGTTCGCTCAGTTGTGCGTTGGGGCGCAACAAGATGTGCCGCGCACGGGTCTGGGTGTATTGGGCTTCGGGCAAGCCTGCGGCGCGTTTTTCCAGCACCTTGAGGATGTGCAAGCCCGCCCCACTGCGCACCACCGCACTGACCTCGCCCACTTTCAGGGCACGGGTAGCGTCCACAAACAGGGCTGGGTAACGGTCGGCGCTGCGCAAACCCAATTGCCCCCCATTATCGCGTTCGGGAGCTTCGGAAAACTCCTGGGCCAGCGCGGCAAAATCGGCACCACCGCTGGCACGCTGGCGCACTTGTTCGGCGCGTGCTTGCAAAGTGGCCAACACCTCAGGAGTGGCCCCTTCAGGCACGCGCACCAGTACCTGGGCCAGTTGCAATTCGGTTTGTGACAATCCAGCAGTGCGCTGGCGCTCGGCCAAATAAGCATCGATGTCGGCTTCACTCACACGCACCCGGCTGTCCACTTCGCGCTCACGCAAACGCTGCAACAGCAAGTCGCGCTTCAAGTCGGCCCGAAACCCCGTCAGCGTCAGGCCCATGGCCTGCACGCGCTCGCGCAAGGCCTCTACCGTCAAGCTGTTCTGGCGTGCCACGGCGGCTTCGGCATCGGCCAGCGCGGCATCTTCCACCTTCAGCCCCTGCTCTTTGGCCTGTTGCAACTGAATGCGCTCCAGCACCAACCGATCCAACACCTGACGCTCCAGTTGCGCGCGTGGCGGCAAGGTGGCCCCTTCGGGCGGCTGCAAGCGCGCCAAGCGGGCACGCACTTCGTGCTGGGTAATGGGTTCGGAGTTGACCACCGCCACAATGTGGTCGGCCTCGGCCACCACCGCTGGGGCAGCAGCACGGGAGACTTTGGGCACAGCAGTGGCCGTGCTCGCCCCCATGCGCAAACCTTGGGCCTGCACCGGCGGTGCGGTGGTGCCACCCAAACACAGCGCCAGCGCGCCCCAGTACGACCATTTATTCATAACGTTCAAACCGGCTGGGCGGGTTCGTTTCTTCTCGCAGGTATTGGTAGCGGGGTACATTGTCCTTGAGCGTTTGCAAAGGGTTGGAGCCAAGACGAGAAAAACCGACAAATTCAAGCTGAAACAAAATACGCTGGTTGGCGCTGTTGGTACTGCGCTGCAAACGGTCTAACACCACACGGCCAATCCAGCAGTCGGCATCGTACTCAAAGCCCGCCACCAGATCGACAATTTGGTTATCGGTCGCGCTGTAGTTCAAACGGCCAACGCTGTACCATTGGCGCGTGCTTTGCCCCAAGCCCGCTGGTACACCTGGACGGGCACCACCTACAGGCCACTGCCAACTGAAATCCAACTGCTGGCTTTCGGCTTCGGGGGTGCTGCGGTTGAGCCGGTAAGCGGCGTTGAGCACCCGGTACGGGCCGGGCTGGTAACGCATGCCCAACGTGGTGCGCACCGACTCATTTTGCTTGGGGTTGTACTGCACCGTGCCATTGAACGCCCATTGGGGCGACCATTGCACCCGCCCCCCCCACAACAAGTCGCTCAGTCGTTCCGACACCACCGCCTCCCCCGGCAACACCACATTCTGATCGCTCAGGCGCACACGTTGTGCCACCCCCAAGCTCAACACCTCCGCCCCGGTTTCAGGGTGGATCAACCGTGTGGTGGCCCCCAGCGTGATGGCGTGGGTGTCGGCAATGCGGTCGTGCCCCCCATAAGGGTTGGGCGTAAACACCGTGGCCAAGTTGAAATCGTAAGCGGCGGTGTCGTAGGTGGGCAAAAAACTTTGGTCGCGGTAACCTGTGTGGGCGTACAGCACACGGGGCTCCAGTGTTTGCACCAAGTTGTGCCCGGCAATGCGGGTATCGCGTTCCAAAAACAGCCCTCCATCCACACTGAAGGTGGGCACAGCATAGCTTTGGTTTTGCACACCGTTGGTCAGCATACGGTCAAACGCGTAATGCCGGGCGTGCAGTTGCAACGCAGGTTTGAGGTAGCCGCCGGGCGTTTGCCAAGTGTGGCTCAGTTCGGCCACCGCCAGCGTGCGGGTGCCATCCACGTCGTTGGCGGCACGCAAAGCGCGGTCGGCGGTAAAGCGGGTGGCTTCGGTGTTGACAGTCGCCTCCCACCCCGACAGCCCACCCCACGCCAATGGCCCCGAGGCGTAGCGGGCAGCCAGCGACGGCACACGGTCGTAAGGTGCTGTGATCGGCGCATCGGGGTCTTGCAAGGTTTGCCAACGCTGCGCCCCGGCCGACAATTGCCAGTTGCCTTGGCCCCAGTGCAACGTGGCCTCGCTGGGCAACAAGCGTTCGGTCAAAGCGGTGTTGCTGCGCGCGAAGTCGCGCCAGTAATCGTTGTCGCTGACACGGTTGTGGTTCAGGCGCAGCCCCAGCGTGCCCATCCCCGGTACACCGCCGAACACCTGCTGGTGCTGCCACGCCTGGCTCCAGCGGTCGGTGTGCGCACGCACTGGATCAGACGGCATGAACGAGCCACGCACACGGCCATTGAAGTTGGGCTCCAAATAGCGGAACTCACCGCCCAAGTCGATACCGCGCTTGCTCATCACCGTGGGGAACAAGGTCGCATCCATGTTGGGTGCCAAGTTCAGGTAGTACGGCACCGTCACTTCCAACCCGCTTTGCGTGTCCAAGTTCAGCGTGGGCGGCAACACACCCGATTTGCGCTTGTCCGACAGCGGAAAACTCAGCCACGGCGCAGCCAGCACCGGCACATCCTTAAAACGCAGCACAGCGCCGGAAGCGGTGCCCGTGTCGTCGGCGGTGTCAAACTCGATGCGGTTGGCCGTGACCACCCAATCCGGCAGCCAATCGCCGCCCGGTGGGCGCTCACAGGTGGTGTATTGGGTCTGGTGTGCCACCGCACGGTGTTCGTCCAAAAAATCCACCCGCTCCGCTTGGCCATGACCGCCGTTCTTGAGCCACGAAAAGCGCGGCTGCAAAAAATGGCCTTCAAACGTGTCCAATTGCAGCTTGAGCTCCGGGCCTTCGTAGACATCCCCCAAACGGTTAACGCGCACCTGACCGTTGGCAGTCACGGTGTTGCTGGGCGCGTCGTGTTCCAACCGATCGGCGCGCAGCACCACATCGTGGCGGCGCAACTCAGCGTGGCCCTGCACCACCGTTTGCACATCGGCCTGGCCTTGTACCGCGTCTCCCAACAAAAACTGCGGGGCCTGCTCGGCGGCAGCGGGGCTCAACCGCTCCTGCAAACGCTCACTGGGCCGCAACGCCAAGGGCGCTGCCTCATCGGCATGCACCCACGTGGACAGCATGGCCAACGCACTGGCGGCCACCACCCAGCGTCCGCGCACGCGGCACCAGCGCAACCCCTTTCCAGCGGCAAACAAAACAGACGGCACAAAGACCCACCACAACAACCCAGACACCAGAGCCCGACCGGCTCCACCCGCGCTCACCCCACCAGCGTTCGTAGAATAGCCAGCCAATTATCCACGAGGCCACACCCGCCCCGCGCCACCATGCCCGCTACGCTTACACCCAGCCCCACCACCCCCGCTCACATCGACTGGGCCGACCCACAACGCGCCCAAGCGTTCCACACCTGGTTGCAGACCCAAGCCAGCGCACACGGTGTTGAGCCCGACAGTGTGCGCCCTGCGTCCGCCGATGCCAGCTTCCGGCGCTACTTCCGGGTCAACGGTGCCAACGGTGGCACACTGGTGGTGATGGATGCCCCGCCGGCCCACGAAAATTGCCGTCCCTTTGTACAAGTGGCCCAACTGATGCACGACGCTGGCGTGCGGGTGCCCAGCATCTTGGCTTGGGACGAAGCCCAAGGCTTCATGCTGTTGAGCGATCTGGGCCAACACACCCTGCTCAGCGTGCTGGACGCACAACAACCCACGGCCGCCCTACCGCACTTTCAACAAGCCACCAGCGCCCTGCTGGCGTGGCAACAAGCCTCGCGTCCCAGTGTGTTGCCCACCTACGACACAGCCCTGCTGCAACGCGAACTGCAACTCTTCCCCGACTGGTACTTGGCGCAACACAAAGGTCTGACACTGGACGACACCCAACGCACCACCCTAGAACGTACCTTTGCGCTGATCGTGGAACGCAACCTGGCCGCGCCCAACGTGTTCGTCCACCGCGACTTCATGCCCCGCAACCTGATGCTGCCCTACGCCCACGACCCCGACCAGCGCCTGGGCGTGCTCGATTTCCAAGACGCGGTGTACGGCCCCATCACCTATGACATTGCCTGCCTGATGCGCGATGCTTTTCTGACGTGGGAAGAAGACATGGTGCTCGATATCACCATCCGCTACTGGCAACAAGCACGCCAATTGGGCTTGCTGGACTTTGACGGCTGGAGCGACGACTTTGGCGGTTTTTACCGCGCCGTGGAATGGATGGGGCTGCAACGTCACCTCAAAGTGGCTGGCATCTTTGCCCGCCTGACCCTGCGCGATGGCAAGCCCCAGTATTTGGCCGATGCGCCGCGCTTCATCCACTACATCCGCAACACCGCCGCACGTTACCGCGAACTCACGCCACTGCTGCGCCTGATCGACCAAATCGAAGGCTGGGAAGCTGCCAGCGGCTTCGCGTATGGCCGCGTCTGAAGCCACACCTTTCGTTTACCCCATGCCCCGCATTTACCACCCTCTCCCCCTGCAAACCGGCCAAATGCTGGACTTGCCCCCCGAAGGCGCACGCCACGTACAGGTCTTGCGCCTGCAACCCGGCGATACGCTGATCCTGTTTGGCGATCCTGTAGTGGGCGGAGAATACGATGCGACCGTACAACGCATGGGGCGCAGCGACGTGCAAGTCCACGTTGGAGCCCACCACGCCACCGAACGCGAACCCGTGCGTACGGTGCATCTGGTGGTGGGCATGCCCGCCAACGAACGCATGGATTGGCTGGTGGAAAAAGCCACCGAACTCGGCGTGGCCAGCATCCAACCGCTGATGACCGAACGCACTGTGCTGCGCCTCAAAGGCGAACGCGCCGACAAAAAACAAGCCCACTGGCAAGCCGTGGCCATTGCGGCCTGCGAGCAATGCGGTGGCAATCGGGTGCCCGTGGTGCATCCAGTGCGCACCCTGACCGAATGGTTGGCCCACAGCGTCCAAACTGTGCCCGCACAGGCACAGCGCGGCGTGTTGTCGCTGCATGCCAACGCCCAAAAGTTACAGCAATTCGATGGCACCCAGCCCCTGTGGTTGGTATTGGGGCCAGAAGGCGGCCTCAGTCCGCACGAGGAACAGACCCTGCTGGCACAAAGCTTTGTGGCCGCCAGTCTGGGCCCACGCGTTTTAAGGGCCGAAACGGCTGCCATTGCCGCACTGGCGGCTTGGGTACTCTGATGCTCCCAAAAACGCGCCTGTGGGCCGTTTAACGGCCTACAAATGGCATCTGGGCTATTTGGCCTTCTCTGGCAGCTCGATTTTGACCTCCAGCACCTCCAAGTTTTCTTGGCGATCCAACTGCACCTTGATGTCTTCTTGGTGGATATTGACGTACTTGCTGATGACCGCGATCAGGTCGCGCTGCAAATCGGGCAAATAGTCGGGCTCGGCCGCGTTGCGCCCCGAACGTTCATGGGCCAAAATGATCTGCAACCGCTCACGGGCTACCGGAGCGGTTTTCTTTTTTTCGCCCAACAAAAACGAGAAGAAGGACACAGGCCTTACCTCCCGCCAAACAGACGTTTGAAGAAGCCCGGTTTTTCAGCCTCCACAAAACGCATCGGGCGCGCGTTGCCCAGAAAACGCTCCACCACGTCCTTGTACGCTTCCGACACATCGGAGCCTTGCACGTGCACCACCGGCAAACCTTGGTTGGAAGCTTGCAACACACTGTCGCTTTCTGGAATCACGCCAATCAAGTTGATGCGCAAAATGTCCTGCACATCCTTGAGGGACAACATCTGCCCGTCCTGCACCCGGTTGGGGTTGTAGCGGGTGATGAGCAAATGCTCCTTGACCGGCTCACCGCCTTCTACGGCACGCTTGGTTTTGCTGCCCAACATACCCAAAATACGGTCGGAATCGCGCACCGACGACACCTCAGGGTTGGTCACCACCAACGCTTCGTCGGCAAAGTGCATCGCCAACAACGGGCCGGTCTCAATACCTGCGGGCGAATCGCACACGATGTAATCGAACCCCATGCCGGCGAGTTCGGTGAGCACACGCTCCACGCCTTCTTTGGTCAACGCATCCTTGTCGCGGGTCTGGCTGGCGGCCAACACAAACAGGTTGTCGCACTGCTTGTCCTTGATCAACGCTTGGTTGAGGTTGGCCTCACCATGAATCACGTTGATGAAGTCGTACACCACACGCCGTTCACACCCCATGATGAGGTCGAGGTTGCGCAAACCCACGTCGAAATCGATGACGACGGTTTTGAAACCGCGCAATGCCAGCCCGGTGGCAAAACTGGCGCTGGTGGTGGTTTTGCCTACACCGCCTTTGCCCGATGTCACAACAACAATCTTGGCCATTTTCAAACAGTCTTTCCAAACATCAAGGTATCGGGTCTTATGGGATCTAGCAACAGTTGATCGCCCTCCGGCCCCATGTGCAAACGCACTTGGGCGGGCTTGCCCAGCACCTCAGCGGGCAACGGGACTTCGCTGGTGCGGTAAATGCCTGCAATCGAGACCAGTTCGGGCTCCATCACCTGCGCAAAAATACGGGCTTCGGTCCAGCCCCTGGCTCCAGCCATCGCCCGACCACGCAGCGGAGCGTACACATGGATATGGCCATCGGCAATGACTTCAGCCCCAGGATTGACCATCGCCATCACCACCAAGTCGCGGCCACGGGCGTACACCTGTTGGCCCGAACGCAATGGTTTGTCCACCACCAGCGCGGGAACGGTTTCCGCGTACACCACATTGTTGGTTATAGATGCAGGTTCAACGTGTACCTGCATGTGGTCAACTGGCACCACTGGGTCAGCGTGCAACACCGTGTCATTAACTTGAACTTGGGCCAAACCCGCTTGTAGGGCCGCCTGCATCTGTTCTGGACTGCCACCTTGTACCGCCACCGCGACCATGCCATAACGGTGCAACAAAGCCAACAAACCGAGATAGTCCACATCGCACGGTTGCTGCGCCAACAACGACAAGTCCAACAACACCGGATCATGGGCAAAAAACTGGGATTCACGACCAAAGCGCTGGTCCAATTCCGCATCCAACACCGACAACACCGGCGATTTCAACACCAACACCACCACTGAGAGCTGGGCACTTCGGATGTCGTAACTAGAAGGACGGTGACCAGAAACCAAAGACATAAAGGTACGTGGTGTACGGTAAGAAAAACAAGATTCTAACGGTTCTGTCAAGCCGCATGAATTTTTAACATTTTAAGTTTTTCACCGCGGCGTTGACTTCACAAGCTGTTGAAAAAGTTGTTCCTCTATCTCTATCTCTTCTTTATATATATAACTTAGTAGTAGATAGTAGAAGGAAGCCATTTTCTGTGGATAACTTCAAAAACCTTTTTTTAATCAACATCTTATACCATTTTCGGCCTGTGGGTAACTCTGTGGACTACCTGTGAATAGCCTGTGGATGAAAGTTGAACAACTTTGGGGTTTTCAAAATATTGTGGATAACCCATGAGTTATTCACGGGTCATCCACAGAGTTATCCACAGGTTTTTTGGTGATGAAAATTACGTTATACGTAAATAATTTACTTTTTCAGGGCTGGGTCGAAACCACGGTGTACCCTTCTTCGGTGATGGCCGCTGCCAGACGTTCCGCCGAGTGTTGTGTGTGTTGAATACGTACCTGCTGGGTCGTGCGGTCGGCGTGTACGGTGGCGTTGGGATCCAGCGCACGGATGCTTTGCACAATGGCGCGTTCGCAGTGGGCGCAGCTCATGCCGGTGACGGTGAAGATGTGGTCGTTCATGGTGGAATGCCTGTTACAAAGAGGTGAAAAAGCACCGCATGCCTTGCTGAGACAATGCGGCCATCTATTTGTACCGCAACGGAGGGCGTAGGTGCAGCAACCGCAAGTAAGTCAAACGTACGATGTGGGGATAGGCGGCATGACCTGTGCCTCCTGCGTAGCACGTGTTGAGCGAGCATTGAGGAAAATGCCAGAAGTACTGGACGTTTCGGTCAATCTGGCCACTGAAACCGCACGTGTGCAATGGCGTACCGATGTGCCTGTGGAACAGGCGGAGGTGTTGTCTGCGCGCGTGCAACGCGCTGTCCGAGATGCTGGTTATGAACCTCGCCCAGCGGAAGTCCGCGCGTCGGATGAGGTGGCCACAGGCTGGTTGGGTCTTCCGCACGATGCTTGGCCGGTGTTGTGGGCCGCGTTGCTGTCGGCACCGTTGTTGTGGCCCATGCTGGCAGGGTTGGCATGGGACGCGCACAGCGTGATGTTGCCGCCTGCATGGCAGTTTGTGTTGGCCACGCCGGTGCAATGGTGGTTGGGGTGGCGCTTTTACGTCAGCGCGTGGCATGCGGTGCGGGCGCGCAGCGGCAACATGGAACTGTTGGTGGCGATAGGAACCACCGCAGGCTGGGGGTTGAGCACCTGGTTGTGGTGGCGTGCCGAGGTGGGGGCCGTGCCACACCTGTACTACGAAAGCTCGGCGGTGGTCATCACACTGGTGCTGCTGGGCAAATGGTTGGAGGCCCGTGCCAAGCGCCAGACCACCAGCGCGATCCGTGCTTTGCAGGCCCTGCGCCCCGAGGTAGCCCACCTGTGGCCCGATGGTCTGCGCCGCGATGAAGTGGTAGATGTGCCCGTGGCCGAACTGTTGCCCGATGATGTGGTGTTGGTACGCCCTGGCGAGCGCATTCCTGCCGATGGTGTGTTGGTGGATGGCGAAACCCAGGTCGATGAATCCATGCTCACCGGCGAGCCCATGCCGGTGTCCAAAGGGGTGGGCGATGGCGTGACTGGCGGTAGCCTCAATGGCGATGGTGCGGTGCGGTTGCGCGTCACGGCCACTGGCGTGCAAAGTGTGCTCAGCCGCATCATTGCGTTGGTGCAAGACGCGCAGGCCACCAAATCACCTGTACAGCGTTTGGTGGATCAGGTGGCGGCTTGGTTTGTACCGGTGGTGCTGGTGGTGGCTGCGTTGACGTGGTTGGGCTGGTGGTGGCAGCAGGCTCCGCTGGAAACGGTGTGGTTGCACGCGGTGGCGGTGCTGGTGATTGCGTGCCCGTGTGCTTTGGGGTTGGCCACACCGGCGGCGATCATGGCGGGCACGGGCGTTGCTGCAAAAAGTGGGATTCTGATCAAAGATGCCGCTGCACTGGAGTTGGCACATCGGGTCGATGCTGTGGTGTTGGACAAAACCGGCACCTTGACCGAAGGCCAACCCCGCTTGACCGCGTGCTGGCCAGCGCCAGGTTGGCAAGAAAACGATGTATTGCCGCTGGCCGCCGCATTGCAGGCACAAAGCGCACATCCGCTGGCCCGTGCCGTGGTGCAGGCGGCCCAAGTTATGGGCCAACCCCTGCCCGTGGCGCAAGACGTGCAGGCGGTGCCAGGCCGTGGTGGTCAAGGTCTGGTCGATGGTCGGTTGTTGTACTTGGGCAGTTTGCGTTGGATGGCCGAGTTGGATGTGCCGCTGGTGGCGTGGGCCGATGTGGTGGCGCAAGCCCAGTCCGAGGGTGCCACTTTGTCGGTGTTGGTGCAGCGTGTGGCGGCGGGTGATTGGAAGCCGTTGGCCCTGCTGGCGTTTGCCGATGCACCCAAACCCGGCGCGGCAGCGGCGGTGGCGGCCCTGCGCGCTTTGGGGCTGCGGGTGGTGATGTTGTCGGGCGACAACCGGGCCGCTGCTGTGGCAATGGCACAGCGTTTGGGTCTGCGCCCAGACGCAGGTGAAGTGGTGGCCGATGTGTTGCCTGCCGACAAAGCCGCTTATGTGCGCCAATTGCAGGCACAAGGCCATTGCGTGGCGATGGTAGGCGATGGAGTCAACGACGCGCCCGCCTTGGCAGCTGCCGATGTGGGCCTGGCCATGAGCCACACCCAAGGCGGAGGCTCCGATGTGGCCATGCACGCCGCTGGTATCACACTGATGCGCGGTGATCCGGCCCTGATTGCCGCTTCGCTCGACATTTCACGCCGTACAGTGCGCAAAATCCGACAAAATTTGTTTTGGGCGTTTGTATACAACGTGGCGGGTATACCATTGGCGGCCTTGGGCTTTTTGAACCCGGTGTTGGCCGGTGCGGCCATGGCATTGAGTTCGGTCAGTGTGATGGCGAATGCGTTGTGGCTCAAACGCTGGCATCCACACACCAGATAGCCATTGGCAGCGGTACCGCGCATAGAATTCCACATTCCCTTTTTTTGGAGCTGAAACAATCATGCAAAAACAGATGCTGGTGTTGGCTTTGGCCGCCACCGTGTTGGCCGCCTGTGGCAAAAAAGAAGAAGCGCCCGCATCCAGTGCGGCTCCTGCACCCGCACCTGCAGCGGTACCCGCTGAGGACAAGGTGGTCAACGTCTACAACTGGCCCGACTACATCGCCGAAGATTTGGTGCCCAATTTTGAGAAAGCCAGTGGCTTGCGGGTCAACTATTCCACGTTCGAGAACAACGAAGGTTTGCAGGCCAAGTTGGTGGCAGGCAACAGCGGTTACGACGTGGTGGTGCCCGGTGCCGTGTTTGCACACGGCCAAATTCAGGCCGAATTGCTGCAAAAATTGGACAAAACCCAGCTCAAGAACTACGGCAACTTGGATGCCACGTTCATGAGCAAGCTGCAAAACATCGATCCGGGCAACCAGTACCTGATTCCGTGGGGCTGGAGCTTCTCCACCGTGGGCATCAACAAAGGCAAGGTGGCCAAGGCGCTGGGCAACACGCCCATGCCTGAAAACGCTTGGGACTTGGTGTTCAACCCCACCTACACCAGCAAGCTGAAATCGTGCGGCATTGCTTACTTGGACTCACCGTCGGAGGTAATTCCGCCCGCCCTGCACTATCTGGGCAAGAACGCTTATTCCAACGATGTGGCCGACCACAAGGCCGCTGGCGACATGTTGGCCAAGGTGCGCCCGGATGTGCGGATTTTCTCCAGCACCATGATCGACGATCTGGCGGCAGGCCGTGCTTGCGTGGCGCTGGGCTGGGCCGGTGACATCAACATCGCCGCCACCCGTGTCAAAGAAGCGGGCCAGAAAGACGAGATCGTGGCACTGGTGCCCAAGACCGGCGGCATGCTGTTCATTGACACCTTGGCCATTCCGGCCGATGCCAAGCACCCGCGCAACGCGCACCAGTTCATCGACAACTTCTTGCAAGGCGAAGTGGCTGCGTCTGTCACCAACTTTGTGAACTACGCCAACGGCAACAAGGCGGCAGAGACCTTTGTCGATCCAGCCATCAAGGCCAACCCATCGGTGTTCCCCTCTGCCGAGGACATGGCCCGCATGGTGCCGCCGGGCGTGATCAGCAATGAAGGCCGTGCCTCCATGAGCGAGGTCTACACCCAGTTCAAGAGCGGGAAGTAACCCATCTTTTTGCGCCGTCAAAAATCAGCGGCGGGGCCGTTGCCGTGGGCAACGGCTTTTTGTTGTGTTGAACCGAATCGCCAAAATGGACTTGTCTTCGACCCCAGACGCGTATTTGCGTACCGACAACTTGGTCAAACGTTTTGACGGTGTGGCTGCGGTAGACCGCGTCAACCTGTCGATACGGCAGGGCGAAATTTTTGCTTTGCTCGGCAGTTCGGGTTGCGGCAAATCCACCTTGCTGCGCATGTTGGCGGGGTTTGAAACACCCACCTCGGGGCGCATTGTGCTCAACGGGCAGGACATTGTGGGCTTGCCGCCCTACGAGCGCCCCATCAACATGATGTTCCAGTCGTATGCGTTGTTTCCGCACTTGAGCATTTGGGACAACATCGCGTTTGGCCTCAAGCGCGAGGGTATGCCCAAAGACCAAATCAAAACCCGCGTGGGCGAGATGCTGGACTTGGTGCAACTGGGCAACTACGCGCAACGCAAGCCGCACCAACTCTCGGGTGGGCAGCAGCAGCGCGTGGCGCTGGCCCGCAGTTTGGCCAAGCGGCCCAAGCTGTTGCTGTTGGACGAGCCGTTGGGCGCATTGGACAAAAAACTGCGTGAACACACCCAGTTCGAGTTGGTCAATATCATCGAAAAAGTGGGCGTGACGTGCGTGGTGGTGACACACGACCAAGAAGAAGCCATGACGATTGCTTCGCGCATTGCCGTGATGAGCCGAGGCCAAGTGTTGCAGGTGGGCACACCCAAAGAGGTGTACGACATGCCCAATTGCCGTTTTGTGGCCGACTTTATTGGCAGTGTGAACGTGTTTGACGGCCATTTGACCGAAGATGAACCCAATTACGGCGTGGTTGAAACCAGCTTGGGGCCGGTTTACATCGACCACGGTGTCACGGGTACCATCAACATGCCGTTGTCGGTGGCGGTGCGGCCCGAAAAAATCGATATCAGCAAAGTTCGACCCAGCCACGTGACGCGCAACCTGTTCCACGGCAAGGTGTGCGAGATTGGCTACTTGGGCAGCTACACCACCTACATCGTGCAGGCCGACAACGGCCAGCGCCTCAAAATCACCGAAGCCAACACCTCGCACCACGCCAGCAGCGGCATCACGTGGGACGATGAGGTGTTTTTCTGGTGGGAAGGCTCGGCTTCGGTCGAGTTGGCCAGCTGACCACACCGGGAGCGACGATGCCATTGCTTGTCAAACTGCCCCGACCCCGTGGCCGCACTTGGGTCATTGGTGTGCCCTACACGTGGCTCACCGTGTTTTTCGTGTTGCCCTTCCTGATTTTGTTGCGCATCAGCGTGACGAATTTGGGAGCCAGCATTGACCCGTTCTCGCCGGTACTGTTCTACCAAGATGGGTTGTTGCAAATTTGGTTGCAGCTGGACAACTTTTTGTCCATCTTTGGTACCCGTGCTGCCGACGGCAGTTGGGCCCCGGCATGGACGATCTACACCGAGGCCTACACCAATTCGCTGAAATATGCGGCCGCCACCACCGCCATTGCGTTGCTGATCGGTTATCCGTTTGCGTACTTCATTGCCCGCAGCCGTCCCAGCGTGCGCCCGGTGTTGCTGATGTTGGTGATGTTGCCGTTCTGGACTTCGTTTTTGTTGCGCATTTACGCTTGGAAGGGCTTGTTGGCCGACTACGGGGTGATCAACAACGCATTGTTGGCACTGGGTCTCATCCACAGTCCGATTGAAATGTTGTATACCGACGTTTCCATGCTGGTGGGCATGGTGTACGTGTATTGCCCTTTTATGATCCTGCCGTTGTACGCCAACCTGGTCAAGATGGATGTGCGCTTGCTCGAAGCGGCTTACGACCTGGGCACCACGCCGTTCAAGGCGTTTTGGCTCATCACGGTGCCGCTGTCCAAGGCGGGCATTGTGGCGGGGTCGATGCTGGTGTTCATCCCTTGCGTGGGAGAGTTTGTGATCCCGTCGCTGCTGGGCGGGGCCGACAACCTGATGATAGGCCGTGTGGTGTGGGACGAAATGTTCAGCGCCAACAACTGGCCGCGCGCCGCCGCGTTGTCGGTGGTGATGATTTTGTTGATTCTGGTGCCGGTGGCACTGCGTGGGCGTGACGGCGCTGCTGCTCACCCACAGGGACGGTAACCACACCATGTCGCACTTTCTGCAACGCTATTTTGGCCGCTTGTGGCTGGCGCTGGTGTATGTGTTCCTCTACATCCCGCTGGTGTTCATGGTGCTGTTTAGCTTTAACAGCACGCGTCAGGACGGGCGTTTTACCGGCTTTTCATGGCGCTGGTACGAAGCGCTGTTCAACGACCACCGCATCATCGACGGTTTGACCACCTCATTGCAGGTGGCGTTGGTGACGGGTACGCTGTCTGCGGTGCTGGGCGCGTTTGCCGCTTTTGTGTTGGTGCGTTACCCCGCATTTCGTGGGCGACAGTTGTTTGCGGGTATGGTGGGCGCACCATTGGTGATGCCGGAAGTGATCATCGGCTTGTCGTTGTTGCTGCTGATGGTGGGTGTGCAGCACGCGCTGGACTGGCCTGAGCGCGGCTTGCTGACCATCATTGCTGGGCACACCTTGTTGGGCATGGCGTATGCTACGGTGGTTATCACGTCGCGCCTGCGCGAAATGGACCGTTCGTTGGAAGAAGCTGCGATGGATTTGGGCTGTCGTCCGGCGCAGGTGTTCTTTTTGGTGACGTTGCCCAACATTGCGCCGGCGCTGGCGGCGGCGTGGTTGCTGAGCTTTACCCTGTCTTTTGACGATGTGGTGATTGCCGAATTTTTGTCGGGGCCGGGTGTGAGCACCCTGCCCCAGGTGGTGTTCACCTACGCCCGGCGTGGCATCAACCCCACCATTTACGCAGCGGCCACCATGATCATTGCGGTGGTATCGTGCAGCATCATCGGTTGGAGCTTGTTCACAGCGCGTCGCCAGTTGCGCCGTGAGCGCGAGGTCAATGCTGCCCAGCGCGGCCAATGAGTCCTGCGCTCTAACCGGCCAGCGTTGGATAGTCGAGGTAGCCCTTTTCGTTACCGCCGTAGAAGGTGGCGCGGTCGGCCTCGTTGAAGGGGCCGCCCTGGCGCAAGCGTGCCACCAAATCGGGGTTGGCGATGAAGGGCTTGCCAAATGCGATCAGGTCGGCACCAGCGGCCACGGCTTGCTGGGCCATGTCCAAGGTGTAACCGTTGTTTAGCATCCAGGCCCCCTGCCCGCCCGCGTTGCGGTAGGCCGCCTTGAGGGCTACGTAGTCGAATGGGGTGTTGGGCAGCACGCGTTCCATGCCGGTGGAGCCTTCCACCACGTGCAGGTAGGCCAAGCCCAGCGGGGCCAGTTCACGCACCACGTGTTCGTACAGCGGTTGCGGATCGGGCTCTGAAATGCCGTTGGATGGCGTGGCCGGCGACAGGCGGATGCCCACACGCTCACCACCTATTTCGTCCACGATGGCGCGGGTGACTTCCAGCAACAGGCGGGCGCGGTTTTCGATGCTGCCCCCGTAGTCGTCGGTGCGCTGGTTGGCCCCGCTTTTGAGGAACTGTTCCAGCAAGTAGCCATTGGCGGCGTGGATTTCCACCCCGTCAAAGCCGCAGGCGATGGCGTTGCGCGCGGCGTGGCGGTAGTCTTGCACGATGCCGGGCAACTCCTCTGCGTCCAGCGCGCGCGGCTCGGAGGTCTCGACAAACGTGGGCACGCCATCTTTGATCAGCACGGTTTTGGCGTGGGCACGGATGGCCGATGGCCCCACCGGGGCGATGTGGTGCGGTTGCAATTCGCGGTGCGACACGCGGCCCACGTGCCACAACTGCACCACGATTTTGCCGCCCGCCTTGTGAACCGCTTGCGTGACAGGTTTCCAGCCGTCCAGTTGTTCGGTGCTGTACAGACCGGGTACGTCGGAATAGCCTTGTGCTGTGGGGCTGATGGCCGTGCCTTCGGTGATGATGAGGCCCGCCGTGGCGCGCTGCTCGTAGTAGCGCACCATCATGGGGGTAGGAATCGCGTTGGGTGCGCGGTTGCGCGTCAGCGGTGCCATCACCACGCGGTTGGCCAGCTGCAATGCACCGGCGTGAACGGGGTCAAAAAGGGTGGGTGTTTGCATAGTGGGGACTATCGTAGCAACACCCACGCAGCTTGTGTGACCGTGTGAGGGGTATGCCCCCACCGCCACGCTTTATTTTTTGAGCTTGCAGGTGTTCCAGCCAAAAATGGCGTAAGGCGGGCACCAGCCCAGCAGACCAGTGGCCAAAGGCATGGCACCCAGCCAGCCCCACCAGCCCACAGTGCCGGTGGCGGCCAGCACCACCAGTACCAAGCCCACCACAATGCGCAGGATGCGGTCGATACCGCCAACGTTGTGTGTCATGCCCGTTTTCCTCAAGTCCAATGCGTTGTTGATTCGGCCTTCAATAAACCCTGCGGGGTATATTGAGAGCGCACAACAGTATACGCGGATTGCCAACTTGTGCCGCGTGGTTGTGGTGTGTTCAGTTGCCGCTCAGTTTGAACACCGAGACGGTGTGTACCAATTCATCGGCTTGTTGCTTGAGTTGGGTGGCAGCATGTGCCATCGCTTCGACCAGTGCCCCGTTTTGTTGTGTCACGTGGTCCATGTGTGCCACGGCTTCGCCCACTTGGCCAATGCCACTGGCTTGCTGGCCGCTGGCATCTTTGATTTCGGCCATGATGTCGGCCACTTGGGTGATGGCTCCCACCACTTCGGACATGGTGGTGCCTGCATGGCTGGCCAAGCTGGAGCCTTCTGTCACACGCTCGACGCTGGTGTTGATCAAGCCTTTGATCTCTTTGGCCGCAGCAGCAGAACGGCCTGCCAGTGCGCGCACTTCGGTGGCCACCACCGCAAAGCCGCGCCCTTGTTCGCCTGCGCGGGCGGCTTCCACCGCCGCGTTGAGGGCCAGGATGTTGGTTTGGAAGGCAATGCCATCGATCACGCCAATGATGTCGGAAATGCGGCTCGATGATTCGTGGATGCTTTGCATGGTTTCGACCATGCGCGAGACTTCCTCGCCGCCGCGTGCGGCCACACTGCGCGCATCGGTGGCCAGTTGTGTGGCGCGCACCACGCCTTCCACGTTGTGTTGCACGGTGGCGCTGAGCTGCTTCATGGACGCAGCGGTCTCTTCCAGTGCGCTGGCTTGGCCGTCGGTGCGGTGCGCCAAATCTTGGTTGCCATCGGCAATGCGAGCGCTGGCATTGGCCAAGTCGTCGGCACCTTCGCGCACACGCTGCACCACCGAGGCCAATTGGTCGCGCATGGCTTGCAGCGCATTCAGCAGGTTGTGTTCGCCAGCGTAGGCAATGTCGATGCGGGTGGCCAAATCGCCGCTGGCAATGCGTTGTGTCAGTGCCGTGGCGTAGTCGGGTTCACCGCCCAGCTGGCGCAAGATGCCGCGCGAAATGGCCCAGCCCAGCGCAAACAACGCCAACATCAGCACCACTGCGCCCGAGGCAAAGCCAATCGCGCGCTGCATGATGGTGGTGTTGATGTTGTCGATGTAAACGCCCGAGCCAATGATCCAGTTCCAGCTGCCCACGCCTTTGACGTAAGACAGTTTGGGTTGTGGGGTGTCGCTGCCGGGTTTGGGCCACTGGTAACTGACAAAACCCGCACCGTTGGTGCGCACCACGTCCATCATCTCTTGGAAGAACAGTTTGCCGTCTGGGTCTTTGTACCCGGCCATGTTGGTGCCATTGAGTTTGGCTTGAATGGGGTGCATTAGCATGACACCGGCACTGTCTTGTACCCAAAAGTATTCTTTGCCGCTGTAACGCAAGCCTTGCACACTGGCCAAGGCGTGTTGTTTGGCGGCTTCGGTGCTCAGTTGACCTTGGCGCGCTTGGTTTTCAAAATAGGTGACGATGCCATGTGCGGCCTCCACGGTCTGGCGCACCGCGTTTTCGCGTTCCTGTTGGATCAGGGCGCGTTCGGTGACCAAAAATACAGCAGTCAAGGCGGCAATACCCAGCAGGGCGGCACTGACCAAAAGCAATAAACGGGTGCCGACGGGCAAACGGCGTGGGCTGGACATGGCGGTGTGTCTCCGAAATTTTTATCTGTAAAACATTATGCGCTGTGTGGGCATCAGCATCCTTGCAAAAAACACCAATTGTGCGTTGGTGGCCCATTGGTCTCAAAGAAACGGGTTCCTGACCGTGCGTGCGGGTTGGATGGCCACCGTTTCGGGCAAATGGGGGTCTGTTTGCAGGGTGTGGATGGCCTGTGCCAGCACCGCTTGCAATTCCAGCGCCAAGGCCAGCCCAGTACGGTCGCGGGTCAGCACCAAGTCGCCGTTCAGGGTCAGGCGGTCGAGCCGGTTTTCAATGTCGAGGTGGTCGATGCGGATGACATCGGTTTCGTTGGCATACGGTTGGAAGTCGGTGGACATGGTGGTGGCACGGGTTATGGGTTATTTGCCCAGCAACTGTTGCAGGATTTTCAGCAGCGCGTGCAAGACGTTGTTGAGCCAACTTGTTTCAGGTTCTGCCGCTGGCCGGGGTGCGGTAGCACCAGCACCCGCTTCGGTTTTCTTGCTGTTGTAACTGGCGTTGGGTTCGGGCAGGTTCATGCCTGCGTTGCGCACTTGGGCGGGCAAGCTGGGCATGGGGTTGATGCCGGTTTTTTGTTCCAGTTCGGCCAGGCTCAGGCTGTCGTAATCTTGCGTTTCATCGTTGCTGATGAGGTAAGCCCCGGCGCGCTGCTGGCGCGGGCTGTACAGTACCTTCCACAAATGGGTGGGCACCAGCACATTGCCAACTTGTTGGAGTTCAGTGCCCAAAAAGGCGGGGCCGCTGACGACGTAGAGTTCCCCTTCTTGGCGCGCCAGTTCGCGTGCAGCGGCTTCCATGCCCGCCCACACGCCTGCGTTGTTGGCATGGATTTGCGGCACCATGTTGGCCAACGAGAACGATTCGGCCTGCGCTTCGCGCGTGGGCATGTTGGCGTTGGGGGCCAGATGGCCCCGGTCGTAGCCGGAGCGGGCGTAGTCTTTGAGCTCGGCACGGTCGCGTTCGGGCAGACGGTCTTCGGCATGGAAGCTGTCTTTGCGCGGCAGTTGTTTGGCGGCAGCCAAGTTGTCGCGGGTCAGGTGTTCGGCTGCGTACAGCGGCGTACGGCTCACGCCGGAGTGCAGTACCGCAAAAGCGGTAAAACACAGCTCTTGCGTGCGCTTTTGCAGCTTGGGTTGTGTAACGACGGGTGGCTGCCCTTGTACAAAGTGTTGCGGGCAGTCGGTGCTGGCGGCGTGGGCGTTGGTGCCCAGGGCACCCGCCAGCAGTACGGTGTTGAGCAAAGAGCGGAAAGATGGCATGGCATTAAGTATCGTGCAAATGGGCGGCATGGCCCAAAAAGCCATTTTTTTGCATTACAATAACGCTCGTTCGCAAGACGCGCGGGATTAGCTCAGTTGGTAGAGCGATACCTTGCCAAGGTATAGGTCGAGAGTTCGAGCCTCTTATCCCGCTCCACCGTTTCTTGCAACGGCTGCCACATGCGGCCCATGTGGCTCAGTGGTAGAGCACCCCCTTGGTAAGGGGGAGGTCGGCAGTTCGATCCTGCCCATGGGCACCACTGTAGCAAGTGCCACGTCAATCAACCGGTTTAAGACCGGTTTTTTTGTTTCCGCTGTTTTTGCGCGCCCTTTCCCCCGTTGTGCCTTTCTTGCATCCTGTTTTCAATGCAGGCTGGGGCATGGCTGTTTGTCGTTCAAACCGGGGGGGCTTCAGTTGTGACGATGCCGCTGACCATCACGCTCACAGCGCTTTTTTCAGCCATGCACCGCTGAACAGGTAGGGCTGCTGTGGCACTTGTGCCGGTTCGGGGCTGTTGCGGCGCTCCACGCTGACGGCCAGTTGTGTCAAGTTGGTCAAGGTAGCTGCGGCTACGGCAAGTTGTTGGGTTTTTTGTTTGGGTTGCAACAGGCCCAAGCTGCGTGGGGTGCCATCGGCGTTCACGGCCCACAGTTGCAAGCTTTCGGCGGAGCCTTCTTGCACGTTGTTGAGGCGTTGCAGTTGCAGCGTGGCGCGAGCGGGGTCGTGCGTGACCAGCAGTGCGGGCTGGTGTTGGTCGTCCAGCAGCACGGCCAGGTGGCTGATGTGGGGCTGTTGCTGCAATTGGCTTTGCAGGTGTTGCACCTGGGCTTTGAATTGCTCGAACATGCTGACGCTGCCCGCGCCGCCAATGAACAGCAACAACAGCAGCGCAATGGACAAGGCACGCCACCACGGGCTGACGCTGCGTGTTGCAGGCGTGTCGGTGGCGGGGGTTGGTGTGGCGTTGGTGGGCAGGGGATGGTGGTCGTCGTGCATGGTGGGCACAGTGTACGGAATAGCTTGCGTCTGGACGGATTGTTTCACGTGAAACATTCGGGGCCGCTGGGTTGTGTGGCGCGCTCCAGCGTGTGCAGGTAATGCAGGGCGTGTTCGCGGGTGGTGCCGCACATCTCGG
>JBLIZX010000123.1:0-4347 GCA_048860285.1 Macromonas sp.
CCAAAACCGCCGCCATCACGGCGACCACCGCCAAAACCACCGGTACGGGGCGGGCGCGGCTCCATCGGACGGGCTTCGTTCACCACCAGGCTACGACCGCCCAGCGACTGACCATTCATGCCATTGATGGCGCTTTGTGCGTCAGCATCGCTGCCCATTTCCACAAAGCCAAAACCTTTGGAACGACCGGTATCGCGCTCCATCATCACCTTGGCGCTGGCAACGTCGCCAAAAGCCGAGAAAGCTTGGTTCAGATCTTCATCACGAACGGTGTAAGGCAGGTTGCCAACGTACAGTTTGTTGCCCATTGCGGGACTCCTGAAAAAACAAAAACAAAAAGCGATGGAGCCCCGAAAGCACAACAAAACTGCATTGGCCGCTGTGGCACACGAAACTGACCTATCACCTATCACCGCATGCAGGTGCATGCGTATCGGCATTATGCGCGCTGGGCGGGCTACCAACACATTTTTTTGTACTTTTTGGCAACAACCCGAACAAGTCGGCACCAGCAGACACCCAATTCCGCCTCCACAACGCGACAATGTGGCATAAACACGACAACTCAACGGAAAAGCACCCGCATTACAGCCACACCGTGGCACACCACAAGCAGCTGCTGAGACATTTATACTAGACACCGCTGCGCCGATTTGCTTCCAGCTTGCGGGCGCGTTACAAATACCGCTAAACAGGAGACACCCGGTTCCAACGCCCCGTCTCTGGTTTGGCGGTACCGGGTTTTCTTATTTGCGGGGGCAGTTTGGCCCCGAGGTGAAACAGTTTGATCGTCACGCCCCAAACCTTACGCTTCCATGCGCCACTGCAACTGCAAAGTGGCGCTGTGTTGCCCAGCTACGAACTGGTGTTTGAGACCTACGGTCAGTTAAATGCCGACCGCTCCAACGCCATCCTCATTTGCCATGCCCTCAACGCCTCGCACCACGTGGCTGGTGTGCATGCCGATGCCAACGGCCACCCCATCGCCAAAAGCGAAGGTTGGTGGGACAACATGATCGGCCCCGGCAAACCCGTCGATACCAACCACTTCTTTGTGATTGGCATCAACAACCTCGGCTCCTGCTTTGGCTCTACCGGCCCCACCCACACCAACCCGACCACCGGCCAAGCTTGGGGAGCCGATTTTCCCGTCGTCACCGTGGAAGACTGGGTCAACGCCCAAGCCCGCTTGCTCGATACCATTGGCATCCAACAACTTGCCGCCGTTATGGGGGGCAGCCTGGGTGGCATGCAAACCCTGAGCTGGACACTGCAATACCCCGACCGCGTGCGCCACGCCGTCGTCATTGCCAGTGCGCCCAACCTCACCGCCGAGAACATTGCCTTCAACGAAGTCGCCCGCCGCGCCATCGTCACCGACCCCGATTTCCACGACGGTCACTACCTACGCGCAGGCACCCTGCCACGTCGGGGCTTGCGCATTGCACGCATGATCGGCCACATCACCTACCTCAGCGACGACGTGATGAACGCCAAATTTGGCCGCCAACTCACCCCGCCGATGGACAGTGGCAGCGGCAACGCCGCCGAACGCGCCTACCAGTACAGCACCCAAGCCATCGAATTCCAAATCGAAAGCTACCTGCGTTACCAGGGCGACAAGTTCAGCGAATACTTCGATGCCAACACTTACTTGCTCATCACACGTGCGCTGGACTACTTTGACCCAGCACGCACCTACCAAGGTGACCTCAGCGCCGCTTTAGCACGGGCAAAGGCCAAATTCTTATTGATCAGTTTCAGTACCGATTGGCGCTTCTCGCCTGCACGCAGCCGCGAAATCGTCAAGGCTCTGCTCGACAACCAACGCGATGTCAGCTACGCCGAAATCGATGCCCCACACGGACACGACGCTTTTCTGCTTGACGACCCCCGCTACCACGCTGCCATTCGCACCTACTTCAACCAGCAAATTGCACCCAGCGTCACAGGAACTCCGGCATGAGTGATACCGCACTGCAAACCTTCATTGCGCAACTCGTGCCCGAAGGGTCGCGCGTTCTGGACTTGGGCTGTGGCAATGGCGACTTGCTGGCCTACTTGCAAACCCACCGCCAATGCAGTGGCTACGGTGTCGAAATCGACGACACCAAAGTCCAAGCGTGCCTGCAACAAGGCATCAACGTGCTGCAATTCAACCTCAACGATGGCTTGGCCATTTTTGAAGACAACAGCTTCGACGTGGTGCTGCAAATCGACACCCTGCAACACCTGCGCAACACTGAAACCATGCTGCGCGAAACCGCACGCGTTGGCCGTATTGGCATCATTGCCTTCCCCAACTTTGCGCACTGGCCCAACCGTTTCAGCGTGCTGAGTGGACATATGCCCATTACCAAACGGCTGCCCTACCAGTGGTACAACACGCCCAACATCCGGGTCGGCACCTTCAGCGATTTCGGCCACTTGGCCCGCAACACAGGTTTATACATTGAGGACAGCTTTGGCCTGCACGAAGGACGACCCGTACGCTGGTTGCCCAACCTATGCGCCAGCACCGCCGTCTTCAAGGTACGCAAAGTCTGACCTTGCGTCCTTCTCACTCCGAGCGAAACAGCGTAGCCCGTGGTGCAGCACCTGCTACCGCCAAACGGATAGCGTTGATGTGGTCTGGGGTGGTACCGCAACACCCCCCCACAATATTGACCAAACCCTGTGCCGCAAATTCATGCAACAAACGCGACGTGTCTGCGGGCGTCTCATCAAACCCAGTATCGCTCATCGGGTTGGGGAGACCGGCATTCGGGTAACAGCTAATGAATGTTCCTTCTGCAACTTTGGCCAACTCCTGAATATACGGTTTCATCAACGCCGCACCCAGAGCACAATTCAAGCCAATGGCCAACGGCTGAATGTGCCGCACACTGGCCCAAAACGCCGCTACCGTTTGTCCGCTCAACAAACGACCCGAAGCGTCCGTTACCGTACCGCTGATGATCACCGGCAAACATTCGCCCGATTCGTCAAAATACTCCTGAATGGCAAACAAAGCTGCCTTGGCATTTAGAGTGTCAAAAATGGTTTCGACCAACAACACATCCGAGCCACCCTCCACCAAACAAGCCACTTGTTCTTTGTAAGCAACTCGCAATTCCTCAAAATTCACATTGCGCGCGCTGGGATCATTCACATCGGGGCTAATGCTGGCGGTTTTGGGTGTCGGGCCCAATGCACCCGCCACAAAACGTGGCTTGTCCGGTGTACTGAATTTGTCACACGCCGCACGTGCCAAACGCGCCGATGCCAAATTCATTTCAGGCACCAAATCAGCCATAGCGTAGTCGTCTTGTGCAATGCGGGTGGCACCAAAAGTGTTGGTTTCAATCAAATCCGCACCAGCACTCAAGTAACCTTCATGAATATCACGAATGACATCCGGACGGGTCAGGCTCAGCAGCTCGTTATTGCCCTTAACATCATGCGGAAAACCAGCAAACCGCTCATAACATGCGCCCGTACCTTGGTATCCCAAACCACGGTACTGCTGCTCGCCCAAACGAAAACGCTGGATCATGGTGCCCATGGCACCATCCAATATGGCAATACGTTGGGCCAGAATAGTTGGCAGAGCTTGAGCGCGTGTGTAAACCGATCGTTTCATTGCTATTTTCATCCATGCAAATGGCAAGTACACAAAGCAAAAGCCCCGAAACCCATTGACTAAATCACGGGGTTCGGGGCTTTTTCAATAACAGCCTGACGATGACCTACTTTCACACAGGGATCTGCACTATCATCGGCGCGAAGTCGTTTCACGGTCCTGTTCGGGATGGGAAGGAGTGGGACCAACTTGCTATGGTCGTCAGGCATAACGGGTTGCTGGGCTGACCGTGTTGGGGTCAGCGCAGCGAATTCATAGAGTCGATATTGTATCAGCGTCCAGCCTGTGGGGCTGTGCATTTTGATGGCGTCTGGCGTGTTCAATCTTGAGGGGTTTCGTGATCGGTATCGGGTTGGATACGGATAACGCACATTCCTGATGGATGTGTATCTTGATGTCTATCAAAGTTATAGGGTCAAGCCGCACGGGCAATTAGTACTGGTTAGCTTAATGCATTGCTGCACTTCCACACCCAGCCTATCAACGTCGTGGTCTACAACGACCCTTCATGGGGCTCAAGGCCCCGGCAGATCTCATCTTGGAACGAGTTTCCCGCTTAGATGCTTTCAGCGGTTATCTCTTCCACACATAGCTACCCGGCGATGCCACTGGCGTGACAACCGGTACACCAGAGGTGTGTCCACTCCGGTCCTCTCGTACTAGGAGCAGGCTTCCTCAAATCTGCAGCGCCCACGGAAGATAGGGACCAAACTGTCTCACGACGT
>JBLIZX010000124.1:0-4705 GCA_048860285.1 Macromonas sp.
GCCTTGGCGCGCACGTTGGCTGTTGAGCTTGATGGTGAGTTTGAGGTCGTTTTGCGAGTCGGCGTTGCGAATCGCGTCTTCGTACGAAATCAAGCCCGTCTCAAACGCGTCGAACAGCGATTGGTCAAAGGTTTGCATCCCCATTTCACGGCTTTTTTTCATCGTCTCTTTGATCTGGGTGATCTCGCCTTTCATGATCTGGTCGGCAATGAGTCCGCTGTGCAGCAGCACTTCGACCACGGCGGTGCGGCCTTTGCCGTCTTGGCGCGGTATCAGGCGCTGCGCAATGATGCCTTTGAGGTTGAGCGACACGTCCTTGAGCATTTGCGCGTGGCGCTCTTGCGGAAAGAAGTTGATGATGCGCTCCATGGCCTGGTTGGCGCTGTTGGCGTGCAAGGTGGCCATGCACAGGTGGCCGGTTTCAGAAAACGCAATCGCGTGTTCCATGGTCTCGCGGTCGCGGATTTCGCCCATCAGGATCACGTTGGGGGCCTGCCGCAGGGTGTTTTTGAGTGCAGCTTCCCAAGTGTCGGTGTCCAGCCCCACTTCGCGCTGGGTGATGATGCAGTTTTTGTGCTGGTGGACAAATTCCACCGGGTCTTCCACGGTGATGATGTGGTCGTAGGCGTTTTCGTTGCGCCAGTCCACCATGGCGGCCAACGTGGTGGATTTGCCCGAGCCTGTGCCCCCCACCAAAATGCAGATGCCGCGTTTGGCCATCGCCACGTTTTTGAGCACCTGCGGCAGGCCCATCTGGTCGATGGTCGGGATTTTGGCCGGAATGGTGCGCATGACGATACCGACTTTGCCCATTTGGATGAAGGCGTTGACCCGAAAGCGCCCGATGCCCGCCGGCGCAATCGCAAAATTGCATTCTTTGGTGCGCTCAAATTCGGCGGCTTGGCGGTCGTTCATGATGGCGCGTGCCAGCGCCTGCGTGTGGCTGCCGGTGAGCGGCTGGGGCGAGACTTTGGTGACTTTGCCATCGACTTTGATGGCGGGCGGAAAGTCGGCGGTGATAAACAAGTCGCTGCCGTTGCGGCTCACCATGAGCTTGAGCAAATCGTTGACGAATTGGCTGGCTTGATCGCGTTCCATGCGGGCGTGTCCTTGGGCTGCCGGCACTTAGCCGGGAAAGTTTTCGGGGATCTTGGCTTTGCTGCGGGCTTCGGCGGGGGTGACTTGGCCGCGCTTGACCAAATCGGCCAGACTTTGGTCCAGCGTTTGCATGCCAAAGCCGTTGCCCGTTTGGATGGCGGAGTACATCTGCGCCACTTTGGCCTCGCGGATGAGGTTGCGGATGGCGGGGGTGCCCAGCATGATTTCGTGCGCCGCTACACGGCCATTGCCATCGCGGGTTTTGCACAGTGTTTGCGAGATCACGCCCACCAACGATTCCGACAGCATGGCGCGCACCATTTCCTTTTCTTCGGGCGGAAACACGTCGATGATGCGGTCGATGGTCTTGGCCGCTGAGGAGGTGTGCAGCGTGCCAAACACCAGGTGGCCGGTTTCGGCGGCGGTCATGGCCAAGCGGATCGTTTCCAAGTCGCGCATTTCGCCCACCAGAATGGCATCGGGGTCTTCGCGCAGGGCCGAGCGCAGCGCGTTGGCAAAACTCAGCGTCATGGGGCCCACTTCGCGCTGGTTGATCAAGCACTTTTTGGATTCGTGTACGAATTCGATCGGGTCCTCAATGGTCAGCACGTGGCCGTACTCGTTTTCGTTGAGGTGGTTCACCATCGCGGCCAACGTGGTGGATTTGCCCGAGCCGGTGGGGCCGGTGACGAGCACCAGTCCGCGTGGCTTGAGCGCCAATTCGGCAAAAATCTTGGGGCAGCGCAGTTCTTCGAGCGTCAAGATTTTGGACGGAATGGTGCGGAACACCGCCGCCGCGCCCCGGTTCTGGTTGAAGGCGTTGACCCGGAACCGCGCCAGTCCTTCAATCTCGAACGAGAAGTCCACTTCCAAGAATTCTTCAAAGTGCTTGCGCTGCGCGTCGTTCATCACGTCGTACACCATGGCATGCACTTGTTTGTGGTCCATGGCTTCGACGTTGATGCGGCGCACATCGCCATGCACCCGTATCATGGGTGGCAAACCCGCCGACAGGTGCAGGTCGGACGCTTTGTTCTTGTAGCTGAAGGCCAGCAGCTGGGTGATGTCCATGCCGATAAATCCGTTGAATTCAAGGTAATCCCCATTATGACGACGATCGTCGACCAACTCCAACATGTGCGCGCCCGCATGGCGCAGGCCTGCGCCCAGGCGGGGCGCGACCCGGCCACGGTGCGGTTGCTGGCGGTGTCCAAAACCTTTGGTGCCGATGCGGTGCAAGCGGCAGCCGCCGCAGGCCAGACCGCCTTTGGCGAGAACTATGTGCAAGAAGGTGTGGACAAGGTGCTGGCGCTGCGTGCCGCCGGGGTGGATAGGTTGGAATGGCACTGCATAGGCCCGTTGCAAAGCAACAAGACGCGGCCCGTGGCCGAGCATTTCGACTGGGTACACACCATTGACCGGCTCAAGATTGCCCAACGGTTGAGCGAGCAGCGCCCTGCGGATTTGCCACCGTTGCAGGTGTGTGTGCAGGTGAATGTGGACGGTGGGGCCAACAAATCCGGGGTGACGCTGGCGGAATTGCCGGAGCTGGCGCGTGCGGTGGCGGCATTGCCGCGCTTGCGTTTGCGCGGGCTGATGTGCATCCCTGAACCCGCGCCGGACTTTGCCGCCGCGTGCGAAGTGTTTGGCCGTGCCCGCACCGCGTTGGCGCAATTGCAGCAGGCCGGGCTGGCGTTGGACACGTTGTCGATGGGCATGAGCGACGATTTGGAGGCCGCCATTGCCAGCGGCAGCACGCTGGTGCGTGTGGGCAGTGCGATTTTTGGCCGTCGCAGTTACGCTGCGGGTTGAATGGCGGCTGGGTGGAGCGTGGTGGCAACGCCACCGCCTGGGCTTTGGCTGGGCAACGAGAAGTAAAAACTGCTGCCCACGCCCGGCGTGCTGTCGGCCCAGATGCGGCCACCGTGGCGCTCCACGATACGGCGGCACAGCGCCAGTCCGATGCCCGTGCCTTCGAACTCGCTGGCGCGGTGCAGGCGCTGGAACACGCCGAACAGCCGCTCGGCGCGCTTGGGGTCAAAGCCCACACCGTTGTCGTGAACGGCAAAGACGGTGGTGCCATCGGCTTCGGTGTGCCAAGCGATGCGGATGTCGGCCACCTCGCGTTTGCGCGAGTATTTGAGCGCGTTGGCCAACAGGTTGTCCCACACTTGGCTGAGCAGCATGTTGTCGCCGGGCAGGGTGGGCAAGTCGTCGGGGATGCTCCAGTGCAGTTGTTCGGGTGGGCGTTGCAGGGTAGGGTCGTGCAGCACGCGGTTGATGCTGGATTGCACCAGCGCCCCCATTGCCACCGGGCGGTGTGTCAATGGTGCACGTCCCAAGCGCGAAAACGCCAGCAGCCCCTCGATCATTTGCCCCATGTAGGCGGCGGAGTCGCTGAGGGTGCCCAGGTATTGGCGTGTGGTGGGGTCGGCGTTGTTGCCCAAATGTTCTTGCAGCATCTCCACAAAGCTGGCAATGTGGCGCAGTGGTGTGCGCAGGTCGTGCGACACCGAGTAAGAAAACGCTTCCAGGTCTTGGTTGATGTCTTGCAATTGCTGGGTGCGCTCTTGTACGCGCGCTTCCAGTTCTTGGTTCCATTGCCGCAGCAGGTCTTCCAGCCGTTTGATGTCGGTCATGTCGCGCAGCAAGCAGGCGTAGCCCAGCAGTTCGCCGCTGTCGGGGTCGTGCAAGGCGGTTAGCCCAAGTTGCGACCAGAAGCGATGCCCTGTGTAGTGGATGCGCCAGCCCACCGAATCGTAATGGCCCAAAAAGGTGGCGCGTTCCAAGGCCGTTGGGGTGTCGGGGGCATCTTGGGGCGGGTCGGTGGCATCAAAGCATTGCACGGGCTGGCCCAGCACGGCGCTGGCGCTGTGGCCCAGCAGTTGGGCTGCGCTGGCGGGCCAGTCGCAAATGCAGCCGTTGGCATCCAAAAAAAAGATGGCCGCTTCGCGCAGGTGTTCGGCCATCAGGTGCAGCCGGGTGGCGCGTTGTTGGCCACCGTCTGTGCCGCTGGTGGGGTGTTGTTGGGCCTGGTGGTGTTGGGCCAGTTGCGTGGCACGGTGGATGTCGGTGCTGTCTTGCAGGTGCAAGAACACGCCGACCACTTGGTCGCCCGCTTGGTCGGGTTGGGTGCGGATGGACAGGTTGCGCCAGCCCAGCGTGGGATGTTCAAACTGGTCGTCAAACGCCAGCTCCATGCCACGCAGCGCCGCCGACAGGTAGGGCAGCAGGGCTTCGAGCAGTGCCGGGGTCAGCAGCTCGGGCAACGGGTGGGGTTGGCCGTCGGTCCACACGTTGGGGTTGAGCGGTTGGCACCAGCCACGCGCTTCGCGGTTGGCCAGCAGGCAGCGCAATTGCGCGTCCAGGCAAAACACGGCACCGGGCCAGTGTTCCATCAGCCGTGCCAAACGATCGCCGTGGGCGGACAACGACAATGCCTCCGGCGCTTCGACCGGGGTGTCGAACTCGGGGTACAACGTGCTGAAAAACGATTCCGGCAGCTTGTCGTCGGACGGCGGACATGTCATGCAGCAACTGTACCTTATGCCACCACCGCTGCGCGGGTCACCGACGTGGTCGGTGTGGCTTGTTGCACTTGAAAATT
>JBLIZX010000125.1:0-10251 GCA_048860285.1 Macromonas sp.
AACCGCTGGTGTTTCGCCAGAATGTCGCTGCCAATGGCGGCAGCTACTGGTTTGTTTATTTTGGCATTTCAGCGTTGGTGGTGGGCGGCATTTTGGTGGCACGCCGCCGCATTGCCGAGCGTTTGCCCACGCTGGAGGTGCTCGACGATGTGATGTACAAGGCCATTGCGGTGGGCTTTGCTTTCTTCACCATCGCCACCGTGTTGGGGGCGCTGTGGGCCGCCGAGGCTTGGGGCGGCTAATGGAGTTGGGACCCGAAGGAAACTTGGGCCTTGATCGTGTGGCTGAACTATGCCGCATGGCTGCACATGCGCTTGATGAAAGGCCTGCGCGGCACCGTGGCATCGTGGTGGGCGCTGGCCGGGCTGGTGGTGACGACGTTTGCCTTTTTGGGCGTGAACATGTTCCTCAGTGGTTTGCACAGCTACGGCACATTGTGAGTTCAGTTGAACTTGAAGCGGTTCACGTTGCTGGAGAGTTGTTGCGCTTGATCGGACAGTGATGTGGCGGCGGAGGCCGACTCCTCCACCAGAGCCGCGTTTTGCTGTGTCATCCGATCCAGCTCTGTGATAGCGGCGTGGACTTGGGCAATGCCGTGGCTTTGCTCGTGGTTGGCGTGGGTGATTTGCTGGATCAATTCGTTGACCTGCTGCACCGATTGCACCACACGCTGGATGGTGCTGCCCGCGTTTTCAACTTGGCTGGCACCGGTGCCCACTTGCTCCACCGAGGCCTGAATGAGGGTCTTGATTTCTTGAGCCGCTTGTGCCGAGCGTTGGGCCAGCGTTCGCACTTCACCGGCCACCACGGCAAAGCCCCGGCCTTGCTCACCGGCGCGTGCGGCCTCCACTGCGGCATTCAGCGCCAGAATGTTGGTTTGGAACGCAATGCCGTCGATCACGCCAATGATGTCAGAAATGCGTTGTGAAGCTTGGCTGATGCCTTGCATGGTGGCCACCACCTGCGACACGGCTTGCCCACCGGCTTGGGCCACTTCGCTGGCGGTGCTGGCCAGTTGGGCCGCTTGGCGGGCCGCTTCGGCGTTTTGCGTGACCGAACTGGTCAGTTGTTCCATGCTCGAAGCGGTTTCTTCCAAATTGGCGGCGGTGTTTTCGGTGCGGTTGCTGAGATCTTGGTTGCCCGAGGCAATTTGTTCGCTGGCCTGTGCCAGTTGGTGCGTGGTGTCGCGCACGTTGTGCAGGGTGCTTTTCAGATCTTCCGACATGCTGCGCATCGCGTCGAGCAAGGCGCTGATTTCGTCGTTGCCCTTGACGGTGATGCGTTGTGTCAGGTCGCGCTGGGCAATGGCGCGTGCTACACGGATGGCTTTGTTGAGTCCTTTGGACAAGGGTTGGTACACGCGGCGCACCATCCACACGTTGATGGCCAGTGCCAGCGCAATGACCACCATGACTTGCCCAATTTTGGCCAAGAAAGCGGCGCGCAGATCGTCGGTGTACACCCCGGAACTGATGGCCCAACCCCACGGCTTGAAGCCTTTAACGTAGGCAATTTTTTCTACTGGGTCGGCTACACCAGGTTTTGCCCATTCATACACCACCGTGCCGCTGCCTTGCTGGCGCAATTGGTCCAACATCTCGCGCACAAAGAATTTGCCATTGGGGTCTTTAAACTGGCTGGCATCTTGCCCGATCAGTTTGGGCGATACGGGGTGTGCCAGTATTTGGCCTTGTTCGTTGAAAATCCAAAAGTATTCGTGTTCGTCGTAACGGGCTTTGTGGATGATGGCCATGGCCATCTGTTGCGCTTGTTCGCGCGTGTGGGTGCCGCTGGTTTCGAGAGAATGGGCCCATGCCATCACCGAATGGATGGTTTCCACATTTTGGCGTACCGCCAGTTTCCGGTTGTCTTGGGTGACGCGGTATTCGTGTTGCAGCAAATAGGCACTGACCCCTATTAAGATCAAGGCACTGATGGATGCCATGAGTTTGAGCTTGCCAGCGATGGTGGCAACACTGAACCAGTTTCCGGATATGGCAGGTGGCATTTTTGTTTTTCCTAAAAAGCCAACAATCATACCCGTTACTGGATTAACTATTTTTGATTTGCATCAGCCGGTTTTCCTTTTTCTGCAACAGGCTGATGTGGGCGGTGTTTAGCCGACCAATGGGCGTTCCAACCGCAGTTGGTCGTCGATGGATTCGCGTTCGCGGATCACATGGACGGTGCTGCCGCGTACCAACACTTCGGCGGCGCGGCCCCGTGTGTTGTAGGTGCTGGCCATGCTCATGCAATAGGCACCAGCAGAAGCCACGGCCAGCA
This sequence comes from Macromonas sp., assembly GCA_048860285.1. Classification (GTDB taxonomy): domain Bacteria; phylum Pseudomonadota; class Gammaproteobacteria; order Burkholderiales; family Burkholderiaceae_C; genus Macromonas_A. Next base: position 2,284 of record JBLIZX010000125.1, read on the forward strand.
AATCGCCCGGTCGGGCGTTGAGGGTGCGGTCGCGGCCCAGCCAGTCGCCGCTTTCGCACACGGGGCCCACCACGTCCCAGGTGGTGGCCTCGCCCGCGCGGGGCGTGACGGGAACGATGGCGTGATAGGCCTCGTACATGGCAGGGCGGGGCAGGTCGTTCATGGCGGCATCCACGATGAGGAAGTTTTTGGCCTCGCCGGTTTTGCCGTACAACACCTCGGTCACACAGATGCCTGCGTTGCCAATCAACGAGCGGCCTGGTTCGATCACGATCTTGCGTTGGCCATAGCCACGGGCATCCAGTTTGGCCAGCAGTTGCTGCCACAGTGCGTCGGCAGCGGGTGGGGTGTCGCCGTGGTAGTCGATGCCCAAACCGCCGCCAAAGTCGATGTGTTCAATGGGGATGCCTGCGGCCTCGATGGCTTGCACCAAATCCAGCACACGGTCCATCGCGTCCAAATAGGGTGAGGTTTCGGTGATCTGGGAGCCAATGTGGCAGTCGATGCCCTTGACATGCAGGCCCGGCAGTGCGGCGGCATGGCGGTAGGCGGCCAGTGCGTCGGTGTGGGCAATGCCGAATTTGTTGCCCTTGAGTCCGGTAGAAATGTAGGGGTGGGTTTTGGCATCCACGTCGGGGTTGACGCGCAGGCTTATGGGCGCACGCAGGCCCAAGTTGATCGCTACGTCGTTGAGCACGTCCAGTTCGGGCAGGCTTTCGACGTTGAAGCAGCCTATGCCGACTTGCAGTGCCCGGCGCATTTCGGTGCGGGTTTTGCCCACGCCCGAGAAGATGATTTTGGTCGGATCGACTCCGGCGCGCAGGGCGCGCTCCAGCTCACCACCCGACACAATGTCCAAACCGCAACCGGCTTGCACAAAGGTTTGCAGGATCGCCAGATTGGAATTGGCTTTCATGGCGTAGCAGATAAGCGCCTGACGACCAACAAAGCCGCGCTGGTACGCCGCCAGTGCCGAGAGCATGGCGGCTTGTGAATACACAAACAGCGGTGTGCCGTGGGTGCGGGCCAGCTCGGCCACGGCCACGTCTTCGGCCATCAAGTGGCCGTTGCGGTAAGCAAAGAAAGGTTGGCCGGGCAGGGTGGGAATAGGGGTGTTCATGGGGTGTGTGTTGGGCGGGGTGTGGAGAGGGTGGTGTCGGTGCGCAGCGGCGCGGGTGTGCTGCTGTGTGTGTTGGCTGGCGCAGCGGTGGTGGGGGCCAGGTAAAGGTCGCCTTTTTGCCCGCAGCCGGTGTTGCCCAGCAGCAGTGCCATTGCCCAAGCCGCACCAGCAACGCGCAAAGCCTTACGGTGCGGCAGGGCATGGGGCAGCCTACCGCAACGGCCTAAAATTTCAGAACATTGAACCATCAGGAAATTGTATGACCGACCTCGAATACCAAAACTACGCCGAGGCCGCGCTGCGTGCCATTGAGCTGGCGTGCGACCGCATCAACGACACCACCGATGCCGATATCGACAACCAACGCACGGGCGGCATGGTCACGTTGACATTTGCCAACCGCAGCCAGATTGTTGTCAACTTGCAAAAGCCATTGCATGAAATTTGGATGGCGGCGCGCGCTGGCGGGTTCCATTACAAATTTGACGGCCAGCATTGGCAAGACACCAAAGGTGCGGGCGAGTTGTTTGCCCATCTCTCGCGTGAAGCCAGCGCGCAGGCGGGTTGCACGCTGGATTTCACGGCTTGATGCAAGCCAGCTTCTCAGTATTTAAACAGGTTGAGGATGCCGCTCTTTTCCTGTGAATCGACGGGCGTGTGGTCGGCAGGTGGGGTGTCGCCGCCGCCCTCGGTGGTGCCATGTTGAGCATCAGGGTTCACGTACCCTTCCATGCCCAAGCTGTTCACGTATTTGCCAGGCAGGTAGTTGTCGTAAAACCAGTCGCCTTGGGTGTAGCTCACACCCGGCGGCGGTTTGATTTCGGCCACGGGCACGCCTTGCAGCGCAGTTTGCATAAAGTTGATCCAAATGGGTAGGCTCAGGCCGCCACCTGTTTCGCGGCTGCCCAAATTGCGCGGGTTGTCGTAACCCACCCACACCGCAGCCACCAGCGTGGGTTGGTAGCCGACGAACCAGGCATCAATGGCATCGTTGGTCGTGCCGGTTTTGCCGTACAGGTCGGGGCGTTTGAGTGTGGCTTGCGCGCGTGCGGCGGTGCCTGATCGGGCCACCTCTTGCAGCAGGCTGCTGGTGACGAAAGCGTTGCGGGTTTCAATCACGCGCTGCGATTCGGTGGGCAAATGCGGCGGGGTTTCCAACAGCACCTTGCCCCGGTGGTCGGTCACGCGGGTGATGAGCAGCGGCGGTACGTAGTAGCCACCGTTGGCAAATACGCCATAACCGCTGGCCATTTGCAGCGGGGTGACCGAACCTGCGCCCAACGCCATCGTCAGGTAGGGGGGGTGCTTGTCGGCACTGAAGCCAAAGCGTTGCACCCATTCTTGCGCGCTTTGGGGGCCTACTGTTTCGAGAATGCTGATAGACACCATGTTTTTGGATTTGGCCAATGCGGTACGTACCGACATCGGGCCCTCAAAGCGGCCATCGTAGTTTTTGGGTTCCCACGGTTTGCCGCCGGTGGTGCTGGCACTGAAAAACAGGGGTTTGTCGTTGACGATGGTGGCGGGCATGATGCCCTTTTCCAGCCCGGCGGAGTAAATGAAGGGCTTGAAGCTGGAACCAGGTTGTCGCCAAGCTTGTGTGACGTGGTTGAACTGGTTCTTCTGAAAATCAAAGCCTCCCACCAAAGCGCGAATGGCTCCCGTGCGCGGATCCAGCGCCACCAGTGCCGATTCCACTTCGGGCAATTGCGTGATGGCCCAGCCTTGGCGTGGGGTTTTGACCACCCGCACCACCGCACCAGGGCGCAGTTTCAGATTGGGAGGCGCTTGCTTGTTCAAACCCGATTGCACGGTGCGCAGGCCTTCGCCGGTCACTTCCAAGGTGTCGTCGTCGCCACGGCTTAACACCACTTTGCGCGGGGATGCTTCCAGCACCACGGCGGTTTGCAGTTCACCGTTGTCGGGCAGGTCTGCCAGGATGTCGCCAATGGCTTCGGCCCGTGCTGCCGGGTTTTGTGGCAGTTCTACAAAGCGTTCTGGTCCACGGTAGAACTGGCGGCGTTCAAAATCGAGCACGCCTTGGCGCAGTGCTTGGTACGCTGCACGTTGTGCGGTGGCATCCAGCGTGGTGTACACCTGCAAGCCACGGGTGTAGGCTTCGTCGCCATATTGCTCAAAAATGGCTTGGCGCACCATTTCGGCCAAGTATTCGGCGTGCAGGCCCGATTCGGTCTTGCCCTGACTCAGTCGCAGTGGTTCTTCGGCCGCCTCGCGGGCTTGGGTGGCGCTGATGAAGCCGTTGGCTTCCATGCGTTCAATGATGTACAACTGGCGGATGCGTGCCCGCTTGGGGTTGCTGATGGGGTTGTAAGCCGAGGGGGCTTTGGGCAAACCGGCCAGCATGGCAGCTTCGGCAACGGTCACGTCTTTCAGGGGTTTGCCAAAATAGACTTGCGCTGCTGCGTCAAAGCCGTAGGCACGGTGCCCCAAAAAGATCTGGTTCATGTAGATTTCCAGAATCTGCTGCTTGGTCAGTGTATGTTCAAGCTTGAGCGTGAGCAAAATTTCATAGATTTTGCGCATGTAGCTTTTTTCGCTCGACAGGTACACGTTGCGCGCCACCTGCATGGTGATGGTGGAGGCACCTTGGCTTTTGGCTTGGCCAAAGTTGGCCACCACGGCACGCATCATGCCTTTGTAGTCCACGCCGTTGTGTTCAAAAAAGCGGGCATCCTCAATGGCCAGCACGGCGTTGATCATGACGGGTGGAATTTGGTTGAACGGCAGCAGGTTGCGCCGTTCTTCGCCAAATTCGCCGATCAGTTCGCCATTGCTGGCGTACACGCGCAGCGGCAATTTGGGCCGGTAATCGGCCAGCCCTGCCACATCGGGTAAATTGGGGAAGGCCATCGCCAGGGCCAGCGCAACGGCCATCAGCAGGGCCACCACGCCAGCGGCCAGCAGGCCCAACAACCAAGTCAGGGTGCGTACAAAACCACGTGATCGAGCCGGTGGGGACGATTGGGGGAGGCGGGAGCGGGAGGCGGAACGAGAAGCGGTTTGGGCGGACATGAAGGGCCTCACAGGGGTGGGCGGATTATAGAAATCCCGCTGGCGCAGGCCCATTTGTTGGGTGAGTGGGGGTCTTTGTCGGCTTTTGGCAACATGGCCGGTGCGTTGGCGTGCGTTTGGGCGTTTGGGGTGGCCGAGGGTGCTGCTAGTATCGGCAAGGTTGAGGCCATTTCAACCTGCGATTGTGTAACCGGGTGCAAACGCCTCGCGCGCACTACACCACGTACCAACCAACAAGGGGACAGCATTGATTGCCGCATGGAAAGCCTTATGGCAGCGCGCACCAGCGCCGTTGCTGGGCATTGATATCAGCTCCACCTCGATCAAGCTGGTGGAACTGGGCCGTGTGTCCAGTGGTCAGCACGTGTTGGAGCACTGCGCTATTGAGCCATTGGAGCGCGGCTGGGTCACCGAAGGCAATATCGAAAAATTTGACGAGGTGGCCGAGGCATTGCGCAGGGTGGTGCGCAAGTCGGGCAGCAAGACCAGAAACGTGGCGTTGGCGCTGCCGGGGTCGGCGGTCATCACCAAAAAAATTCTGTTGCCGGTTGGACTCAACGAGCGCGAACTCGAGTTTCAAGTCGAGGCCGAGGCTGGGCAGTACATCCCGTTTCCGCTGGACGAGGTGAGTTTGGATTTTTGTGTCGGGGGGCTTAGCGCCCACAGTACCGACTTGGTGGAAGTGTTGCTGGCCGCTTCGCGCAAAGAGAAAGTGGCCGACCGCCAAGGCTTGGCAGAAGCGGCAGGGCTTAAGCCCGTGATCATGGATGTGGAGTCTTACGCCTCGCGCATGGCGGCCATGCGTTTGGTGGCCAATTTGCCGCAGCAGGGGCGCGATTTGCTGATTGCGTTGCTGGAGATTGGCTCGCAAACCACCAGTTTGCAAGTGATACGCAACGGCGATGTGATTTACGAGCGCGACCAAATGTTCGGTGGTGCTCAACTGACCCACCAAATTGCCCGCCATTACAGTTGGTCGTTTGAAGAAGCCGATCAGCGCAAAAAAAACGGTGATTTGCCCGAAGACTACAGCACCACCGTATTGCCGCCTTTTTTGGAGGCATTGGCACAAGAAATTGGCCGGGCATTGCAGTTCTTTTTTACCAGCACACCACACAACAAGGTGGAACACATTTTGCTTTCTGGCGGTTCGGCAGCATTGCAGGGTTTGGCTACTATGGTGCAGATGCAAACCCAATTCCAGTGCCAAGTGGTGCAGCCTTTTGAGGGCATGGTATTGGGGCCAGCGGTCAAAAATGCCCAGTGGCAGCGCGATGCGACCTCGTACTTGGTGGCGACAGGGTTGGCGTTGCGGAGGTTCGCACCATGATACTCATCAACCTGTTGCCCCACCGTGAATGGGCGCGCAAGCAGCAACGTGAACGCTTTACGCTGCATTTGGGCCTGTCGGTGTTGGCGGGGCTGTTGTGTGCGGGTGCGGTGTACACCGTGTACCAAGGCCGGGTGGATGTGCAGTTGGAGCGCAACCGCTTTTTGCAGCGCGAAGTTACCCGGTTGGATGCCGAAATCAAAGAGGTCAAGGGTTTGCAGCAAGAGATCGAGGCGCTCAAGGCGCGCCAAGCGGCGGTGGAAAGCTTGCAGTCAGACCGCAACCTGTCGGTGCATTTGTTCAACGAGCTGGTGCAGCGGTTGCCCGATGGCGTGTATCTCAGCAGCCTCAAGCAAGACCGCCAAACGGTGCTGTTGGCTGGGGTGGCACAGTCGCAGCAGCGGGTGTCGAATTTGTTGCACGATTTGGGGCAGGACAGCCCGTGGCTGACCGCGCCCGAACTGGTGGAAATTGTGGCTTCGACGGTTGGGCTGCCTAAAGCCGGCCAGCGTCGGGTGTTCAATTTCTCGATCCGTGTACAGCTGACACCGCAGGGCACGGCCATTGCGGCCACGCCACCTTCGGCGGCGGTGCGCTAGGGCGCGCAGCACAAGGACTCCGTATGCCCACCAAAATTTCCAAAATCCCACGTGTGGATTGGCCTGCTTTGCAGCACCAGGTGCGTGAGCAGTTCACAGGCCTTAACCCCAACGAGCCCTATGGCTGGCCCCCGTTGCCCCGTTATGGCTTGTTATTGCTGGCCATGTTGGCGGTGCTGGTGGCGCTGTGGTACGTGTGGCTCAGTGGCCTGCAAGACCAGTTGCAGCTTGAGCAGCGGCGCGAAGAGCAACTCAAGCAAGAGGTGCAACAGAAACTGCGTCAAGCGGTCAACCTCGATGGGCTTAAGCAGCAGCTGCAACAAGTGAGGCAGTATGTGACCCAGCTTGAAAAACAATTGCCCAGCAAAGCCGAGATGGACGCTTTGCTGTCCGATGTCAACCAAGCGGGTATTGCACGCAGCCTACAGTTTGAGCTGTTCCGTCCCGGCAAAATCGATGTGCAAGAGTATTACGCTGAGTTGCCGATTGCGGTCAAAATCACGGGGAATTACCACGATATGGGCCTGTTTGCCGCCGACATCGCGGGTTTGTCGCGCATTGTGACGCTCAACAACTTGCAAATGGCCCCTGCATCCAACCGGCCCGGCGCGTTGACACTGGAAGCTACCGCTAAAACCTTCCGTTATTTGGATCCAGAAGAGTTGCTGGCGCAACAAAACGAACGCCAAAAGGCCGAAAAGGCCAAAAAAGAGAAGAAGAAATGAGCGCGCGTAACCTCTTCTGGGGCCGTGGCATAGCATGTTGCGTGGCGGCGTTGTGCGCCAGTTGCAGCATGCAAGGTACCGACGATTTGCAAATGTGGCTGCAACAAGCGCGCAACACCACGGTCCCCAAATTGGAGCCCATACCCGAGCCAGTGCGTTTTGTGCCACAACCTTACCAAGGTGGCGTGGCGTTGTCACCGTTCAGCGACGAGAAACTCAGTGCCGCTTTGCGTCGGGAGGCCGATGAACGCGGTGACGATGCGGTGTTGCAAGCCGAACTCAACCGCCCCAAAGAGCCGTTGGAAGCCGAGCCACTGGACGCGATAGCCATGGTGGGCACTCTGGCCAAGGGCAAAGACTTGGCTGCGCTGGTGCGGGTGGGGCCGTTGTTGTACACGGTGCGTGTAGGCAACCACTTGGGGTTGGACTATGGCCGTGTGGTGCGCATCAGCGACAGCGAAATTACCCTGCGTGAGATTGTGCAGAGCGATTCTGGCGAATGGACAGAACGCTTGGCCCACTTGCCACTGCAAGACGCGGTGGCCACAGAAGGAAAGAAAAAATGACCCACGTTAGGCAAAAACTGGGAGCCCAGCACCGCCATTGGTCGCGTTCGGCAGCCGTACCTGCTTTGTTGGTGGCGTTGTGGACAGCGGGGCTGGCTCAGGCACAGTTGGCTATCCGTGCCGTGAGTGTGAGCACGCAAGGCGGCAGTGAGGTGGTGCGCATTGAAACCAGCGAACCGCTGGCGCAGGTGCCTGCGGGCTTTGTCATTCAACAGCCTGCGCGCATTGCACTGGACTTTGCCGGTGCCACCAACCCGCTGGCGTTGGGGCAAATTGCGCTCAACCAAGGCAACGTGCGCTCGGCGCATGTGGTCGAGGCCACTGGCCGCACCCGTGTGGTGTTGAACCTGAACCAGTCGGCACAGTACCGCACCGAATTGGATGGGAATGCCCTGTTGGTGTGGTTGGAACCACCCACCCACCACACATCCAACCCCACACCGTTGGATGTGGCCTTGGGCAAGGCCAGCAACACTTTTGCCGAAAGTGGGGTTGGTACTGTGGCGCGTCCGTTGTCGGATGTGGATTTTCGCTTGGGCACTGGCAAAACAGGCCGCGTGGTGGTGGGCTTGCCCAGCAGCCAAGTGGGGGTGGA